>NZ_CAWLTV010000062.1:0-89320 GCF_963864045.1 Picosynechococcus sp. NKBG042902
TGGAAGTGGTGCAGTCGATTTTGAACCGCACGGAGTCCCGACAGGAATTGGCGATCGCCCGTCGCCCGGCCTTATATCACCAGGGAGCGATTGTTTCGACCATCGATCAGAATTTGGTGGGGGATCCGCTTGCCCTGCAAGCATTGGTGGATTTGCTCAATCAGCACCGTAAGGAAATTGCCTTTTGTATTGCCACTGGCCGGCGTTTGGATGCGGCCCTCAAGGTTTTGCGGGAACACAATATTCCCCAACCGGATGTGTTGATGACGAGCCTCGGCACAGAAATTTACTACGCCCCTCAATTGACGCCCGATCGAGCTTGGTCAAATCACATTAATTATCTTTGGAATCGTCAACGGGTGGTGGATCTTTTAGGGGATTTACCTGGGTTAGAGCTTCAACCTAAATTATTCCAAAGCACCTTTAAAATTAGCTATTTTTACGATCCGGCGATCGCCCCTAGTGTTGAAGAATTAAAACGCATTTTATTTAAAAATGATCAGACCGTAAATGTCATGTTTTCCTTTGGTCAATACCTTGATGTCGTGCCGATTCGCGCCTCAAAAGGTTACGGGTTACGCTGGTTTGCAGAACAGTGGGAAATTCCCCTCAACCGCATTCTAACGGTGGGTGGTTCCGGGGCCGATGAAGACATGATGTTAGGCAATAGTTTGTCTGTGGTCGTTAAAAATCGCCACCGGGAAGAGCTTTCGGATTTAAACAATATTCAACCAATTTATTTTTCTGAAAAAGAATTTGCGGCTGGCATTTTAGATGGTTTAGCCCACTACAATTTCTTAGAATTGTGTCGTGCGACGGGACAAAATCATGACTGATCGCTTGCTGTTATGTACTGATCTAGATCGCACTTTGATTCCCAATGGTGCCGCCCCAGAATCTCCCCAGGCAAGGGCTTATTTCCGTCAATTTGTTGCCCAGCCCCAAGTAACTTTAGCCTATGTCACGGGACGCCATTTAGCTTTAATTGATCAGGCGATTTTAGACTATCAACTGCCACACCCCCAATTTGCGATCGCCGATGTGGGTAGCAGTATTTATACTTGGCAAAATTCCCAATGGCATCGCTGGCAAATCTGGGATGAACACCTCGCGACGGACTGGCCAAAACAAGGGGCGATCGCCATCCATCACCGCCTTGCCAATCACCCGGCTCTCCAACTCCAGGAATCAGCCAAACAAAGCCACTATAAACTGAGCTATTATGTCGATCTTCAAGCAGATAGTCAACAATTATTAATTGAGATCCAAGCACTTTTAGAAAAACATAATTTTTCCACCCATTTAATCTGGAGCGTTGATGAAGAAAAGCAAATAGGCTTATTAGATATCTTGCCTTCCCAAGCGAATAAATATCAAGCTATTTCTTTTTTGATGGCTACCCAAAAATTTTCTTTAACCCAAACGATTTTTGCTGGGGATAGCGGCAATGATGAGGCAGTTTTAAGCAGTCCCATTCCTGCGGTGCTTGTGGCCAATGCCCCCCAAGAATTAAGAAAAAAGCTTCAAAATGCCCATGATCAAGCCTCACTTTATTTTGCTCAGGGTAATTGTTTAGGTATGAATGGCAATTATAGTGCTGGAATTTTAGAGGGCATTTTTTATTACTTTCCTGAATATCAACAATGGCTTAATTCCACCTAAGGAAACGTTTGACTATGGCAAAAAATATTGTAATTTTTGGTGAAGTGTTATGGGATATTTTTCCCGACAATGATAAAAAGCTGGGGGGCGCTCCCTTCAATGTGGCCTGGCATCTAAAGGCGTTTGGGGCCAATCCTTTGTTAATTTCTCGGATTGGTGCGGATGATCTTGGATTAGCAATTCAAACCAAAATGCAGGCTTGGCAGATGACCCTTGCTGGCCTCCAAATAGATGAAATTCATCCCACCGGAATCGTTAAAGTCACCCTTGAAAAGGGTCAACCCCAATATGAAATTACCGCCGACTGCGCCTATGATTTTATTGATAGTCAACAGTTTCCATCTTTAGGAGCTGATTTTTGGCTTTACCACGGTAGTCTAGCCCTAAGAAATGCAGTTTCTCAAGGCAGTTTCAGGGTACTTCAACAACAAGCAGACCAGATTTTTTTTGATGTTAATTTGCGCCAACCCTGGTGGACAGCAGCAATGATCAATTCTGCCCTAGCTGCTAGTCAATATGTGAAATTAAATACTGAAGAATTAACGTTATTAACGCCTGAATTTGCTTCGATTGACCTTGCGATTAATTATTTGTTGAGCCAGGATTCACTGCAACAAGTTATTTTAACGACGGGAGAAGCTGGCGCGAGTCTCTACACCCAAGGCGATCGCCAACAGATTTCACCTCAAAAAAATACCCCCGTGGTCGATACAGTCGGTGCTGGGGATGCCTTTTGTAGTGTCTGTTTACTGGGTCTGACATCGGATTGGCCCCCTTCTCTAACCCTAGAACGGGCGCAAGTCTTTGCCAGTGCCGTTGTGGGGATTCGGGGGGCTGTGAGTGAAGATCCCCACTTTTATCAACCCTTTATTCAGGCCTGGCGGTTATAATTCCCGGAAATAACCCAAGGTTCGTTTAATTTTTCTCGAACGATTTCCCATAAGCATCTTTGCTTTACTATAAATACGGTTAAATTTTTTAGACTTTAGGTTTCGGGCTATGTACGAACAGTTTTCCCATTCGATTTTAAATGAGATTCTGGATCAATTAAGGCCCGAACTCAAAGAACAAGAATTAAGTCATTTTTATACCCGTCTAGGTGCCAATTTCTACAGCCTTTTTGCCCTCTTTTATAAACTCTATGGTCGCCGCTCAGATTTTAAAGCGCAACTGCTAAGACTGGTCGAAGTAATGGCCTATCAATATATTGGGAGATCGCCAGAATTTAAGCAGACTGATCTAGCGCGGGAAAAAAACTTTAACTGGTTTCTGGAATCTCAATGGGTCGGCATGACTTTGTATGCCGATGGCTTTGCCGATGATCTCCAAGACCTCGGCGATCGCGTTGCCTATTTCAGCGAATTAGGGGTTAACTTCATCCACATTATGCCGATATTAGAGTGCCCTCGCCATGCCAGCGACGGTGGCTATGCCATCAGTAATTATCGACAAATCAACCCTAAAATTGGCACCCTCCAGGATCTACAACACCTCGTTGAAATCTTTCGCCAAAAGGAAATTTTATTGGCCCTTGATATTGTGATTAATCACACTTCAAATGAACATGAATGGGCGCAAAAAGCACGTAAAGGGGACAAAAAATATCAGAAATATTATTATATGTTCGACACGCGGGATATTCCCGACATGTTTGAAAAAAATCTTCCAGAAATTTTTCCAGAAACGGCTCCGGGTAATTTCACCTGGGATGAAGAATTACAAAAATGGGTGATGACTGTTTTTAACAATTACCAATGGGATCTTAATTATCAAAACCCGGCGGTGCTCATTGAAATGGTCGATATTATTCTTTTTTGGGCCAACCAAGGTGTTGATGTGCTGCGGCTCGATGCGGTCGCTTTTCTATGGAAAAAGATCGGCAGCCAGAGTCAAAACGAAAAAGAAGCCCACATGATTTTGCAGATCTTCAAAGACTGCTGCCAAATTACCGCCCCAGGGGTCATTTTCATTGCCGAGGCGATCGTTGCCCCTGTAGAAATTGTGCGGTATTTCGGAGAAGATGCGATCAACGCCAAAGAATGTGAAATTGCCTATAATGCCACGCTCATGGCCCTCCTGTGGGATGCCGCCGCCACCAAGAACGCCAAACTGTTAATCCAAGGACTCAAAAATATTCCAGCAAAGCTGGACCGCGCCACCTGGCTCAACTATATCCGCTGCCATGATGACATTGGTCTGGGGTTTACCGATGCAGATATTGCCCAGGCTGGCTATGACCCAAAATCCCACCGACGGTTTCTCATTGACTATTTTTGTGGCCAATTTGAAGGCACCGATGCGAGAGGTTTACTATTTGGTCAAAATTCTAAAAATGACGATGCCCGTATTTCTGGTACTTTAACGTCTTTAATGGGCTTAGAAACAGCTATTGAGGCCAACGACCAGCAAAAAATCGCGATTATTATCAAACATATTTTGTTACTCTACAGTATTATTTTTTCCTTTGGGGGCATTCCACTAATCTATTATGGCGATGAAATTGGCACTTTAAATGACTATTCCTACGTAGGAAATTTGAGTAAAGCTAATGATACCCGCTGGGCCCATCGACCGAAAATTAATTGGAAAAAAGCAGAACTACGACACATTGAAGGCACCATTGAACACCGTATTTTTTCTGCTTTACAACACCTGATCGCAGTACGTAAAGCAATTCCTGCCTTTGCTGATTTCAATAATCGTCAACTGTTATCCATTGATAATTCGCACCTATTTGGGTTTGTGCGCATTAGTCCCAATAAACGGGATCATATTTTAGTCATTGGAAATTTTTCACCGGAATACCAAAATTTAGATCTTAGTCACTTAGCCTGTCATCCTTTTGATTGCCATGACCAGGATTTATTGATTGATTTATACAGTCAAAATGCACCGGAAATTTTTGAAAAACAACTTGTGCTGGCACCGTTCCAGTTTTATTGGTTGAGTAAAATGCAGCCGAGTCTGACCACAACTTTGCTATAGGTTATTGCGCCAAGAACTAATTGAGAGAACCATTGGCTTTACTGCTACCGATGAGATAAAGCAACGCCATCCGCACAGCAACGCCATTGGTCACCTGCTCAGAAACAAGACTGAGGGCGGGATGATCCATCACATCGGAGGCGAGTTCCACGCCACGATTCACAGGCCCCGGATGGAGCACTTTAACATCTGGTTGACAAAATTTAAGGCGATCGCCTGTAATGCCAAACCGTTGATGATATTCCCGCAAACTGGGGAGGAGATGGGCGGTCATCCGCTCATGTTGCAGGCGGAGGGTCATCACAAAATCGGCGTCTTTGAGAGCAGGTTCAATGTCCCAGTGGAGCTTGAGGCTTCCCGCGGCGTCCGTGGCAAATTCCCGAAATCCTTCTGGGAGCAAAGTGGGCGGCGCGGCTAAGTGGACATCGGCCCCAGCGGTGGTCAAACTCCAAATATTCGAGCGGGCCACCCGGGAGTGCATAATATCCCCGACAATGGCAATTTTTTTGCCCCGCAAAAGTTCACACCGGGGATTTTCGGGATCGAGTCCCCGGCAAATGGTAAACAGATCCAATAGGGCTTGGGACGGGTGGGCGTGGAGTCCATCCCCCGCATTGAGAATACTGACGCCTGAATTTATCCGATCCATCTCGGCGGCGATCGCCTGGGGAACACCCGATTGCTGGTGGCGAATCACCATAATGTCTGCCCCCATGGCCAGATAAGTCTTCGCTGTATCCAAAATCGTTTCCCCCTTACTCAGGGACGAAGATCCCGGCGCAAAATTCATCACATCCGCCGAAAGCCGTTTCGCCGCCAACTCAAAACTACTCCGGGTACGGGTCGATGGCTCAAAAAACATATTTGTGACCACCTGCCCTTGCAGCGCAGGCACCTTCTTCATGCGACGAAATAAGACATCCCGTAAGCTAGTGGTCGTCTGCAGTACCGCATCCAGTTCCGTCACCGAAAAATCCATCAGTGACAGAATATGTCGCCTTGTCCAGATGGCCGTTGCCGTTGTCATAACTGTTCCCATTCACTATCAAGCCACAAAAAAAGAGGGCACTTTCTGTGACGCCCTCCCCATCTTAACCAATCAAATTAGGTGTCCTTACGCAGCATCCGTGTGGAAAAAGCTGAGGTGTAGCAAGTTCCGCTTCCAGGGGTGGGACTGGATTTCTCGCACAACCGCAGTGCCAGACCAATCGGGGGTTTTGACTTCAACTACGGTTTCGTTGGGGGTCACTTTTTTCAGCAACGTTAGGGCATCTTTGTAGTTCACCACAAAAACATCAGAATCAGCACCCTTATGGCCATAGAGGTTGACGGGTAGGAGGCCGTCACGGCGGAGTGCACGGGGGTTAACCCCTTCAGGGCGAGCTTGACATTCAATCGTTAAAGACATGGGAAATAACCTAAATAAATAGCGTTAGAAAATAAAAAGTTAAAAAATAGCAGGCTTAGCCGATGGGTTCACCGTTACGATCCAACAAAGCCCGTTTGGGGCCATGGATTGGGTCTTCGACGATGATCGTTTGTTCTCGACCTGCTCCTAGAGAAACAATGGCGATCGGCACGTCCATTAGTTCTGCTAGGAATTTCAAGTAGGCAAGCGCTTCCTTGGGCAACTCATCGAGGGAACGACAATCACTCGTGGGCTGTTTCCAGCCGGGCATTGTCTTGTAAATCGGCTGGCAACGAGCAAACAGATTAGCATTACTCGGGAAGTGTTCACAAGCTTCCCCGTCGATTTCGTAGGCCACACAGACCTTGATTTCGTCGAGGGAATCGAGCACATCTAGTTTAGTAATCGCTAGACAATCTAGGCCATTAATTCGTGCCGCGTAACGTCCAATAACGGCATCAAACCAGCCGCAGCGCCGCCGCCGTCCCGTGGTTGTCCCAAATTCTGCACCCACATGGCCAAGGAGTTCACCGATCTCGTCGTCGAGTTCTGTGGGGAACGGCCCTTCGCCAACCCTTGTGGTGTAAGCCTTAGCGACGCCAATCACGCGGTCAATGATGGTGGGGCCAATGCCAGCACCCACACAAGCCCCCCCAGCAATGGGGTTAGAGGAGGTGACGTAAGGATAGGTTCCGTGGTCAATATCGAGGAGTGTGCCCTGGGCGCCTTCAAAGAGGATATTTTTCTTCGCGTTGACGCCTTCAAAAACTTTAAGGGAACTGTCTACGACGTGGGGACGTAGCGCATCGGCATAGGCGCGATATTCTTCGATGACTTCTTGGGGATCTAGGGGAGGCAGATCGTAGAGTTTTTCGAGAATGACGTTTTTGTATTTGATCGCCCAAACAAATTTGTCTTGGGAGTTATCAAGATCCATGAGGTCTAGAACTCGTACTCCCGTCCGTTCGGACTTATCGGCATAGGTTGGGCCGATTCCCCGTCCGGTGGTGCCAATTTTGCGATCGCCGCGCATTTCTTCGGAGGCCCCATCGATTAAACGGTGGTAGGGCATCGTCACGTGGGCGGTTTGGGAGATAAACAGATTTTCCGTCGAAACATTCAGACGGTGGAGCTGATCAATTTCTTCGAGGAGGACTTTCGGGTCAATGACCGTCCCTGAGCCGATGATACATTCGGTATCTGGATATAAAATGCCGGAAGGGATTAGATGAAGCTTAAAAGTTTGTCCCTGCACAACGACGGTGTGTCCTGCATTCACGCCCCCTTGGGAGCGCACGACAACATCGGCGGATTTGCTCAGTAAATCCGTGATCTTTCCTTTTCCTTCGTCACCCCATTGGGCACCAATGACAACTACGTTAGCCAAGGGTTTGTCTACTCTAATTCACACAAACTTCAATTATTGTGACTTTGGCGATCTTGTGTCAAGCTTTTTAAAAAAGTTTTCTAAGGGAAGTCATGGAAAATATCAACAAAATCCCAGTGGTGATCAACGGTGCCGGTGGCAAAATGGGCCGGGAAGTGGTCAAAGCAGTGGCTGGGGCAGCGGATCTAGAAATTGTCGCTGCTGTGGATAAAAATCCGGCGCTCCTCGGTCAGGATGCAGGGGAAGTTGCGGGCTGTGGTGCGATTGAAGTGCCCATTGTGAATGATTTAGAGGCTTCCCTGGTCATGGCGACCCAGAGCAAAATCCAAGGGGTGATGGTGGACTTTACCCATCCCAGTGGGGTTTATGCGAATACGCGCGCGGCGATCGCCTATGGGGTGCGTCCTGTTGTGGGAACCACAGGATTAAGCGCAGAACAAATCAATGACCTCAAGGAATTTGCCGAAAAAGCCAGCACCGGAGCATTGATTATTCCCAACTTTTCCATTGGCGTCGTCCTCATGCAACAGGCTTCATTACAGGCCGCTAAATATTTTGATCACGTCGAAATCATCGAGCTACACCACAACCAAAAAGCCGATGCCCCCAGTGGCACTGCGATTAAAACGGCGCAGATGTTGGCGGAACTCGGCAAGCAATTCAATCCCGCTGAAGTAGAAGAAAAAGAAGAGATGCCCGGTGCAAAGGGAGCTGTCACCGAAGATAATATCCGCATCCATAGCGTTCGGTTGCCTGGTCTAATCGCCCACCAGGAAATGATTTTCGGTGCTCCTGGTCAAATCTATACCCTACGCCACGACACCAGCGATCGCTCCTGTTATATGCCCGGTGTACTGCTCTCGATTCGTAAAGTGACTGAGTTAAATACCCTTGTTTACGGCTTAGAAAATATCCTGTAGTACTTGCCAAAATTATGGCTAAATCCGCCGATATTGGCAGTAAACGTCTCATTAGTCTTAACCCTGATGCCTGGGTGCAGTGGGTCATGGGGGATCAAACGCTCCAGGCCCAGGAACTTATCGATCCCCAATTCCAGTGGGTCAGCCGGGATAGCGATGTGCTGTTGCGCGTGACCTGTCCCCAGGATGGCGATTTTCTGCTGCTCAACGAATTGCAGTTGCGTTATACCGCCCAGATGCCCCGTCGGATGACGGTCTATGCAGCCTTAGCGCGGGAAAAATTCAACTTGCCCGTTTACCCAGTACTGATCAATATTCTGCCCCCGGCAAGCAAACCCCAGATTCCGACTTCCTACCAAGCGGTGTTTAAAGGGTTACAAACGAGGCAGGACTATCAGGTGATTAATCTTTGGGAGGTGGAAGCTAATTTGGTTTTGGCCCAATCCCTAACCTCATTGTTGCCCTTTGTTCCGATTCTTGCCGGGGGGAATGATGAAAGCTTAATTCGAGAGGCGGTTCACCAACTCCGTCAAGAAGAACGACTCGATGAATTGGAGCCGCTGTTGGCCTTTTTTGCTAGCTTTGTATTGGATCTGCCCCTTGTTCAACAAATTATGAGGTGGGATATGACTGTACTTCGGGAATCGCCTTGGTATAACGAAATTCTTAGTCGAGGTCAGCGTCGAGGTCAGCGAGAAAAAGAAATTTCAGTTGTACTTCGTCTTTTACAAAGGAATTTTTCGGTGGAGGAAATTGCCGAGATTGTCGATGATTCTGTTGAAGCGGTGACCAAAATCATTCAGGATCATCAAGGGCGATCGCCACAAGAGGGCACCCAAGATTAACCAATGCTCATTCCCATTACCCAAGAGAAATTTGAACAACTGATTCCCCTGGTCGCCAGCGCCGAGCAATACCAATACTACTGGGGGAAAACCGAAGATTTTTTACGACGCGCCCTAATCTCCTTTATTTTGGTGGTCTTGTTTTATTTACTGGGCCTCTTGCTGCGAGAAACCGATTCCCTGCGGCTCCTGACCCAAATCATTGGTGGTTTGTATTGGTTTTGGTCGCCCATCTACTCAGCCAGTCTGAAAAACGCAGAATATCGGCGGCAAGCCTACTGTTTTTTTTGGCGGGGCAAGATTCTCGATGTTTACCTCACCGAAGAAATTGTCCGTACCCAGGAAGAAGTCGATAAACTTGGCCGTTTGTTGCGGGTCGAAAATCGAGAACGCCGCATTAACTTAGAAGTCGGTGACAAAGAAGGCTATTTGGCCCGCATTCAAGCCCCAGTCGCCCCCATCCATCGCAACCTCAAACCAGGCCAAGCCGTTGAACTGTTGGTGTTATCGAATCAGCGCAATCTCGGCCCCAAACTAAAGGTGACGGATGCCTATGTACCTCGACTGAATCTTTGGGTGGGGCTATATCCCTATTTGCGACGGGATGTGTTTTGGGATGTGCGGGAACAACTGCGGGTACGCTACAGCAAAAATCCCAATAATCCTCCCCCAAGACCCTATCCAAAACGGCCTACAACTCGTTTTTCAAGAAACTATTAAATAAGTATTAATTCAGTGTGCCTATCTATAAAAACAACTTTCATAATAGTCGGGGAAAATTATTTAGTTTCTGGGTTTATAAACAGAACATTTTGTCTGTTCAGTTTGTGAAAGATCTTGAGAAAGTTGTGTATTTTGAAAAATAGCTCCCTCATAATTTGGGCTAATACTAACAGCATCGACAACATTGATCGGTGTATTTGCCAAATATAATGGATCAGGTATTCCATAGCTTGAAGTAAATCTTACATGGTTAAGATCGGCATTCGTCAAATTAGCATTTTTGAAATCAACTCCGACTAAATTAGCTTCTTCAAGATTTGAATAGGTTAAATCTGCTTCCTCCAATTTAGTCGTTTTCAAATACGCACCACTACTAATCAGATTTTTAAAACCTATTATCCTCTGACTCCGACTTAATTGATTCAAAGGAACTCCATGGCTTATGCTTATAATCGACTGCAGCATCTTAACCCTTTCTGGTTCCGATGAACCTGGTATATCTAACTGCGATTGAAGTTCGGCTTTTTGTAAGCTTGCACCAATTAAAATAGCTTTCTTAAGATTGGCACCTTTGAGTTTGGCCTCTCTCAGATCAGAATGCGTTAAATCCGCTCCCTCGAGATTTGCAGAAGATAAGCAAGCTTTATAAAGAATAGCGTTTTTTAAATTTGCACCAGTTAGATTTACATTAGTTAGATTTGAGCCAGTTAAATCTGCTCCTTCAAGATTAATGTTAGTCAGGTTAAAGGCTAGGTTGTTACTCTTATCAAATAGAGATATACCGCTTAACGAGACCTTCTCTTTAACTAAGAATTCTAAGGCCTCAATTCTTGCATAGCTCATCTCCATATTACTTGCATAGGAGTTGTCAATGACTTGCCAGGCTTCATATATAGACTGACGTTTTCTATCAGAAGTCTCACAAATATAAAGAATGGCAGCAGAAGTAATAGCTATAGCTTCTAACTGTCCTAGAAAAATCTCTACTAATCTCCAATCAAATGGAGCACTAACATCAAATGTACTGGGATTTTTCCTCCAGTCTTCATCTGAATGCAAAGCAAGCAGAAAAATAATAAAAGTTGTTGAACAAATAATAAATAAACGATTTTTAACAATTTTAAAAAACAAGTTCATGAATACTATAAGTTTCCTTTGCGATTTACGCAAGTTAAGGTTTATTGACCGCCCCGACTGATGCGTAATTTTTAAACGACTCAAGAAAGCTCTTGGTACAGATTGTGGGTCTGGATATATTCAGTAACAGCGGGAATAACTGTCTTTTGTTTGCCTTCACTGCGATATTCACTGGAAGAAACCGAGGGTGGCACATAGGTCGCTGTTTCCCAGGAACCCTTGAGGGCTTCTAGTTGTTGGAGTGCTTCTGGTTGGAGAGGGTAGCCCCGGCGGGGAAAGATGAGGAGAGTAACTTGTCGGAGGAGATCCTTGGCCCGGTACCAACGGGGAATTTGACTGACTAGATCAGAGCCAATTACCAGAAAAAATGCTGTTTCTTGACCCCAAATAGTCTGGGCGCGCTGGAGAGTATGTAAACTGCGGCGATCGCTGAGGCGTTCATCCACCAGAACATTGTCGCAACCTAAATCTTCGATCACCAACTGCAACATCGCCGACCGTTGAGCCAAGGATGCCCCATGTTTTTTAAAGGGATTATCGGCAGCCCAAACCGCCACTTGATCGTAATGTTCACTGAGCCAGCGGAGGATCGCTTGGTGGCCCACCGTAGGTGGATCAGCACTGGTACCAAAGAGGGCAACGCGTGTCATGGAAACAGACATTGGTGTGACATGATGGGAGGTTAGGTTGTTCTGAGAAGTTTATATGAATTTACCCACTTGGATCACGGTTTCTCGATTGGCGGGTGTGCCTTTCCTCTTATTTCTGTTAGAAAATCCGACGCCGAGACTACGCCTCATTGCCCTAATTATTTTTCTCGTCGTGGCCCTGACCGATTGGCTGGATGGCTATTTAGCCCGCAAACTGGATCAGGTGACAGATTTAGGCAAATTTCTTGATCCCCTCGTGGATAAACTGCTAGTCACAGCGCCGCTATTATCTTTGGTTCATCTACAACAAATTCCTGCTTGGGGTGTTTTCTTGATTTTGGCGCGGGAACTGACCATTGCTGGTTGGCGCGTCACCGGGGAAAAGAAAATTCAGGGGGCAAATCTCTGGGGAAAAGCGAAAACAGTGACCCAAATTGCGGCGATCGCCTTGTTAATTTACCCAATTACCGCCCAAGGGGAAATATTGGCTTTCGGTTTATTCTGGCTGGCTGTCGCTCTGACCTTGATTTCCGGCCTGATTTACTTGCTGCCCCACACCCCAGATCGCGCTCAGGAGTAACCAAGTAAATAGATTTAAACGCAAATCGAGCACCGTCACATCAAGGGTATTAAACAAAACATAACCGCCAAAGGCCATCAGATAACTAAATAGGAGGAGGCGATTGCCCCGATCAGATAACCTGCGCCAGGCCAACACTCCCTGGGCATAGAGCCAGCCAATAGTACCGATCAGTAAAGCCGCGAAGGGAATGCCAATTTCAGAAGTGAGCATCAGATAAAAATTGTGGGGGTGGCCCAGCCAACGGTTCATCGCCACTTCGTAGCTGGGGGTAAAACTGCGGATGCCCCACCCCGTCAAAGGCCGCTGACGAATCATGTCTAGGACAAACTGCCATTGGGTAATGCGGAGATCTTCGATGGCACGGCCACGGTGCATTTGATCCGATAAACGTCCCCAAAAATAGTAAGGCACAATCTGACGCAGGGGATCCCGCCAGGGGGTTTGGCCAAAAGATGCGCCGAGAATGGCGGTACCGAAGCCCGTTGCAAAGCCACAAATCCACCACCAGCCCACATAAATGGCATAGATAAACAGCCCTAAAAAGGCGATCGCCCAGACATTCCGGGAATTCGTCAAAATCAGGGCAACACCATCGAGGAGTAGGGTCACGGTGAGATAGAGAAAAATTCGGGACTGCCGTAACTTTCCCCAAGCGAAATCCCGCAACCACAGCCCCACCCCCAATAAAAAAGCCATCAGCAGATAGGCGGCGCAAATGTTGGCATACATAAACGTGGAGGACAACCGCGTGGGGGGATTTCCTTCCCCTGTCAAACCCCAGCCAAACAGTTGCCAAATCAGAGGGGGCGTCCGCCAGCCAAACCAAAGCTCCCCTAAACCTAAAACGGCGATCGCCAAAGAAGGAGCCACAATCAGCCACGCCAAGCGCTCCAAACGTTCCAGGGTATTGAAGAGGGTCGAGAAAGCGAGAAAAACTAGGAAAAATGGGACAAAGTTAGCAACCCCCAACAAAGATTCCAAAGGATAGGGGGCGATCGCCGTTACTCCAAATAGCCAAATTGAAATGGCCCCAAAAATCCAAGTTAACGGTTGCTGCCATAGCTGTCGTCCAGCCTGTTTTAACAACATAATCATTTGAATCCCCAGACAAGCAACCCCCCAGCCAGGGGCGATCGGCAGGAGAACCATCCCCAGTTCTGTTAGGGGTGGTAAATATTCTAAAGTTGAGGCTGACGAATGTTTGATCATACCGAGGGGAAGGGAGCCACAGCTTTCAAATCCTACCGCACCACCCCACCCTTCTTGGATTGCTGGAGATTCTAACCGCCCCAAATGCCCCAACTGGTCAAGCCCACGAGACCCAAGCCCAAAGCCCACCAGAGAAACTGATTATCCTGGGTTTCGATTTGGGATAGATCTTCCAAATCCTCGATGGCAAGTGCTTTGGTTTCCATTTTTTTCTTGCCTTCGACATAGAGCGATTTTGCCGGATCAAGATTATCCAAGCTGGGGATTTCCGTGAGCCACTCTTTAGGCCGTTCGAGTTTGGGGGCTTCGAGAATATACAGTTGCCGCTGGGCCCGTTGGCTAGTGCTAGTAAAGGGATGGGTCATCAGTTCACGGCAGAGGGCGATCGCCTTTTCCCCTTGATTGTTCGCCTGGTACGCACTGACAAGCCAGAGTTGCACTTCCCCAGATTCGCGGGAATAGGGAGGTAGATTTGCAACGGTGCGCTGGAAATAGTCGATGCTTTGGCGATATTCCCCCTGAAGAAAAGCATCCTTGCCAGTTTCAAACAAAATTTGCGTCGTGGTATCCATCAAAAAAAACGGTGGCGCTGGAGAGCAGAATTTATTTTTGCTAGCCTACAAAATTTTGCGGCCCGTCAACATTTGGCGCACCTCTAACATCGCTGAATAGGTGGGCAGGATATGGAGGGTTTGCTCGGCTGGACTAAGGGCGATCGCCTGGTCGAGGGCTTTTGTTAAATCCGGTTCCACAATTAATTCGGCTTCCCCTTCGCAATAGCACAGCCGCAGGGCCATGTCGTAGGTGCGATCGCCGCTGATGATAATTTTGCCGGGGGATTGGGTGAGCTTTTCGAGATCCACATCCCAAATCCAGGACACATCGGTGCCGTCGGGGGTGCGGTCGTTAAGCACGACGAGGACGGTGCTCGTTTTCCCTTGCTGCTGTAAATCAGTGACGGCGCGGACTGTTTCGTTCATGCCCACGGGATTTTTTGACAACAGAATCCGCACCGGTTTTCCTTGGACGGTTAATTCTTCCGCCCGACCAAAGGCTGCTTTAAACGACTGAATCTGCTCGTTGATGATGTCCCGGTGAATGCCCAGGGTTTCCGCCAAGAGAGCGGCAGCAAGGGTATTGTATTTGTTGTAAACGCCGATGAGGATTTGACCCCAGTCTGGACTATGGATATCTAAGGGATTTTTGGCAAAGCCGCAACTATCACAGTGGTAATCGCCGAGGTGAGAGAGGTAAACGCCTTTGTAGGTGAGAGGTGCACCGCAGCGGGGACAATAAATGGAATCGACAGCGTGGGGGATGGCCTCTAGGTATAGGTCTGGTTCATTAAGGCCAAAAAATTTCACCGTTTGGCTGAGGTTTTGCCCCAGATCATTGAGGGTCGGGTCGTCGCCATTGACGATAATCGTGGTTTCCGGCGGGAGGGGGGCGATCGCCTGTTGCCAACGCTGACTAATGGTATCGACTTCGCCGTAACGGTCGAGTTGGTCACGGAATAAATTGAGGGCGAGGATATGGGTCGGGGAGCAGGTTTTGAGGAGGATCGGAATAATATTTTCATCCACTTCTAGGATCGCGTAGTCAATGTCGAGCTGGCCAAAAAGATTCGCGTGTTCCAGGAGGGCCGTCGTTAAACCATTGATCAAATTTGCCCCGGTAGCATTGTGGGCGAGCTTATAGCCCTGGGCTGTGAGGATTGCTTTGATTAAGAGTGAAGTCGTGGTTTTACCATTTGTGCCCACCACCAAAATGACGCCTTTTTTCGCCTGTTGGAACAGATCCGGCAGAATCTCTGGAAAAATGCGTCGGGCGATCGCCCCCGGTAAGACACTACCCGCACTGAGCTTGAGGCCCCGTACCAGCGCTGTAATTGTTTTGCCTAAACCACAGGCGATCGCCAACCGTACACTGCGCAAAATAGCCATTTCCTTCGGCTGTCTCCCAGACTGTCTAAGTCCTTAAACATAACAGAACTTGCAGTCCCTGCCTATCTCTGGGCGAGGTTCCATTGACAACTAACCAACGGCCTGGGGTAAACCTTGCCAGCCCCCATGGGCATTGGGTGAGTGATAGGTCAAATTAGCCAGCACCGGACGATCAATTCCCGGTAAATACGCTAAATTTTCTGGCTCGAGCAGCACATTCCGCAGGTCTGCCCCTTCTAATTTTGCCCCGACGAGCTTTGCTCCCCGCAGATCTGCCTCGACTAAACAGGCGAGCTTTAGATTGGCTTCGACGAGATTACTCCCCTGGAGATTCGCCTGCCGGAGATTAGCGCCATAAAGTTTCGCCCCTGAAAAATTTAGCCCTGCTAAATCCATGCCCAGCAAATTCACATCCCGTAAAAAAGCGCGGCTAAAATTGCCATGGTGTAAATTAGCGTGCTGGAGATCCGCATGGCCGAGGCGTGCTTCCTGGGCATTGACCCAAGCTAAATTTGCCTGATTTAAGTTTGCCTGGCGTAGGTTCACCCGGGCGAGATTCGCGCCGCACAGATTAGCCCGCCGGAGATTCCCACCCCGTAGATTGGTATGGTCTAGGCTGGCTCCACACAAACGCGCTTCGACCAATTGAGCGTTGACCATAAAAGCCCCGTCTAAGGTCGCTTTCGTTAAATCTGCACCAACAAGCTGGGCATCGTTTAGTTTGGCATGGGCGAGGTTTGCCCAATTTAATGCCGCCCCAGACAAATCTGCTTTTAGTAAAAATGTTCGACTCAGATTCGCACCCATGAGGTTAGCCCCTTGAAAGTTGACGCCAATTAATGCCTCACCCCGGAGATCGGCTCCCTGCAGATTAATCCCGGCAAAGTTTCGTTCCCCATGTTCGTAGGCGCGTAGTAATTGTTGAACATTCATGGATTTCGACCCACAAAACAAAAAATAGCGCTAATTCCATGCCATGACTGGACAGAATCACGGTGATGGGCTGCTATTTCAATTCACGTTTATTCTATATCTTAAAAAATTCTTAAAAGGGAATCTCCGGGGCGATCGCCAAAAAAATTCACGAAGATTTTGGGAAACTTAATAACTTTCTCTGGGGTTGGAAATGCCTTAAAAACTGAGATCTACTGTTACATTTCTTCTTAAAGAAATATTGATTTTTCACTAAGCAAAAGTCATCAACAAGCCTTGAAAAATCGTTTTTTAGCTGGGTTTAACTGTAAAGAGATAAAGCCTTTTGTGATTTCTGGGAGGAGAATTAATCGCCCCTCCATCGGAACGTCACGCAGCATTTTTCTGAGAAAATAAGTGGCAAGCGTAATATATCGCAACGGCGACTAACGCACCATTGCGATCCTGATCAGAACTAATTTAATTAATTACGAGAAAGAGTCCAGGCTTTTAAAAAGATACCCTTGACGCTTCATCTCAAAAAATCTAAGGAAGGGCAGGCTCAAATTCAATGCGTTCGGCATGGCCCCAGAAGGCTTCGAGGTTATAAAATTCCCGTTCCTGGGGCAGGAAGATGTGTACAATCACTTCGCCATAATCTTGGAGAATCCACATCCCTTCGCTTTTGCCCTCCATCCGTAGGGGCACTTTGCCATATTTTGTTTCTAATCTTTCTTCGATGGCATCGGCGATCGCCCGCACCTGAGTCCGCGAGAATCCTGTCACCACAACGAAAAAATCCGCCAGATAGGAAATTTGATCTACCTTCAAAATCGTAATATCTTCGGCTTTCCGGTCATCGGCCGCAGCCGCGATATCCCAGACTAAACGTCCATTTTCATGGGCTTCAAGGGTTTTCGGTAGAGTCATTAACGGTTCTGTTGTGAATATCAATAGAGCAAAAATAATTGTTCTTCTAGCTTACCGTGGAATCTCCCCCACAGCACCCCAGGGAGAACAAAGGCACTTTCCCTCGATTGTGCAAAATATCTTGCCGTTGATCGATCAAACTAAATATTCCTATGTTATGATGCAGCAGTTGAGAATAGTTCTTAATTGATTGGCGATCGCCTCTGGGAATTGTCTCAAGGCCCTGCCATTAGAGTCACCGTTAAACCCCCATGAATGATTCCCCCATCCTACGTGTCGAAAGTCTTTGTAAACGTTTCAGTGCCCAAGATCTACCAGCGGTCAAAGATATTCAGTTTCAACTCAAACAGGGGGAAATTCTCGGACTTTTAGGGCCTTCCGGTTGCGGTAAAACGACGTTACTGCGCTTAATCGCCGGGTTTGAGCAGCCCAGCGCAGGACAAATTATTCTCAACGGCGTACCCGTTAGTACCCCAGAAAATTGCCTTCCCCCAGAGCGGCGGAATACCGGGATGGTTTTCCAAGACTACGCCCTGTTCCCCCACCTCACCATCGCCGATAACATTGCCTTTGGGTTGCGCCACCGTGAACGCAAATTTTCCCGCCAGGAAATTCGCCAACGAATTCAGGAAATTTTGCATTTAGTGGGACTTGCGGGCCTAGAAAAGCGCTATCCCCACGAGCTATCTGGGGGGCAACAGCAACGGATCGCCCTTGCCCGCGCCCTGGCGCCCCGTCCTTCGTTGATTTTGTTAGATGAACCCCTGAGTAATTTGGATGTGCAGGTGCGCCATCACCTCCGCCATGAGATTCGCCAAATTATTAAAGCGGCGGGAATTTCGGCGATTTTTGTCACCCACGACCAAGAGGAAGCGCTGGCCATTTCGGATCGTATTGCGGTGATGCGCCAGGGGAATTTAGAGCAGTTGGGCACACCGGAGGAAATTTATACCCGCCCGGCCTCTCGGTTTGTGGCGGAATTTGTCACCCATGCGAATTTTCTACCAGCCCAGTGGATTGGTGGGGTTTGGCGCACGGAGATCGGTGAATTTAAAGTGGCGATCGCCCCCCCAGAACAGGCCGCCGAGGGAGAATTAATGGTGCGGGAGGAGGAATTGGAATTGATTCCCCAGCCAGAATCCCCGGTAATTGTGAAGGAGCGGCAATTTTTGGGCCGGGAATACCGCTATTGTCTCCAGACAGATTCGGGGAAATGTCTCCATGCCCGCATGGGAGTCAACCAATTGGTTCCCGTCGGGTCGCGGGTCAAAATTAAGATCCAATCGGCGACCCCCCAAGTATTTGCCGCGTCCTAAAAATTTGGGCTAGAGCTTAAAAGAATAAAGAATTTCCCCATCAGGCGATCGCCGGGTCGTGCCATTAAATTCCTTGGCCCTGGCATCGAGATATTTTTGTGCTTCTTTGCCGGAAAGCTGGGTACTTTGAGCGAAACGAAGCACCGTCACTTCGCCATTGGTCTCACTGAGGGTTTGGTAGAAATTTTGCCGCAGCCAGTCGGAGTCAAACTTTTCCTTCCGTACTTGGCGATTTAACCGCCACAGCATAAATGAGCCTGTTCCAGTAAAGGGAACCCCGAAAATAATAAAAGCGGCGATCGCCCCTTCGCGGTCCTCCTGGGAGACATTTTCATTGACTCCTTCCACAAGACCATAGATCGCAATCGGCAGCCCCATAATTAGCAAAGACACCCCGATAAACCGTTGCACGGCACGGAACAGAAACTTCGCCCAGTGGGTTTTTGGGGGAGCGGCGAGGGGCGCTTGTCCTTGAATGTTTTGACCCAAGCCACCACTCACCACCGTTGCGGGCACTGCTGCTTCCTGCAAATTCGTTTTTTGGAGATTAATGGCTGGCTTGGCGATGGGTTGGGCGGCCCCCGTCAGGGATTGGAGAGCGGCTTTTACGGCCATGGCCGATGGGTAACGACTGCGGAAATCGAAACAAATCATTTGGTCTAGGATCGCCGCAAATTCTGGGCTAACCTGGGCATCTTGACGCCAAAGAATCTCTGCAGTTTGGGGATCTTCGTAGAGCTCGTCGCCACTACGATAACCCATGGGAGGGAGCTTCCCGGTCAGGGCCTGGATAATAATCAAGCCTGTGGCGTAAATATCACTACTGAGTTTGGGTTTGCCCCGGCCTTGCTCGTTGGCCATATAGCCAGGGGTGCCAATGATGGTGCCGACACGGGTTTGACCCTGGGCATTAATTTGGGTGCCTGCCAGTTCTTTCACAGCGCCGAAATCGATCAGAACAATTTTGCCGTCCTGTTTCCGCCGAATCAGGTTTGCGGGTTTAATATCCCGGTGAATTACGTTCTGGCTATGGATAAAACTGAGGGGTTCGAGGATACTTTTTAACAGGGCGATCGCATAGGCTTCACTGAGTTTTTTACCAACGGTGATTTCCCGTTCGAGGCTATGGCCTTCAACAAAATCCTGAACCAGGAAAAATTCTTGATTGATTTCAAAATAGGCGAGCAAGTGGGGAATTTGATCATGATCGCCCAGGCGATTGAGCAGTTGGGCTTCCGCTTCAAAAAGCCGCCGCGCTACCTTCAGGGCTTCGGGATCAGAAAAACTGGGTTTAAACTGCTTAACGACACAGGGCTTGTTGAATTGTTTGATGTCCTCGGCGATAAAAGTTTGCCCAAAGCCCCCCGCCGCTAAGGATTTGACGATGCGATAGCGGCCATCGAGTAACTGCCCAATCATAATCTCTGTAACGCTTGGCTCACACCTAAACTGATGTTCCCATTATGGAACAGGTTCGGCGAAAACATTTAGCCAATCAGGAATTGGGCGTGATGTCGGACATGGTCAAGCATAAAAGTGGCAATGAAAAAATAGCTGTGGTCATAGCCGTCTTGGTAGCGGAGGGTGAGGGGTTGACCGACTTTTTCACAGGCGATCGCCAATTTTTCTGTCAGTAATTGTTTCTCCAAAAAACCATCGGCGCTGCCTTGATCCACCAGGATTGGGTACTTTAATGGGCCATTTTTTTGTAAGAGAGCCGTCGCATCATAATTTTCCCAGAGGGTTTTATCCGTGCCCAGATAAGCAGTAAACGCTTTTTCTCCCCAGGGGCACTGGCTCGGCGCAACAATCGGCGCAAAGGCAGACACCGACTGGTAGAAATCAGGCTGCCGGAGAGCACAAATTAAAGCTCCATGACCCCCCATGGAATGGCCAAAAATTCCCCGTTTCGCCGTCACGGAAAAGTTCGCTTCGATGAGTTTGGGCAGTTCCTCGGTGATGTAACTGTACATTTGGTAATGGTTTGCCCAGGGCTGTTGGGTTGCATCCACATAGAAACCGGCGCCACTGCCAAGATCCCAATCTTTATCCTCGTCGGCGATGCCCGTATTGCGGGGGCTGGTGTCGGGGGCCACGAGCATTAAGCCATAGTCTGCGGCATATTTTTGGGCGCCCGCCTTCGTGGTGAAATTTTCCTCAGTACAGGTCAAACCTGATAAGTAATAGAGGGTTGGTACGGGTCGAGTTTCGGCTTGGGGCGGCACAAATACCGCAAAATTCATCGGCAAACCGCACGCCTCAGAATCGTGCTGGTAATACTGCACTTTGCCGCCAAAACAGAGGGTTTCTTTCGTTAAAACAAGGTTTGTCATCATTAATTTGATCGTGCTATGGGGGCTTACCATGGTAAACCCCTACCAATTTTGATGACCTAAAAGGTGACCACGCTGCGGATAGATTCTCCGGCGTGCATCAGGTCAAAGGCTTCATTAATCCTTTCAAGGGGCATGGTGTGGGTAATCAGATCGTCGATGTTGATCTTGCCTTCCATGTACCAATCGACAATTTTCGGCACATCGGTGCGGCCCCTCGCGCCCCCGAAGGCGGTTCCTTTCCAAACACGCCCCGTCACCAACTGGAAGGGTCGGGTACTAATTTCTTGGCCTGCGCCTGCTACCCCAACGATGGTAGAAACACCCCAACCTTTGTGGCAGCTTTCCAACGCCTGGCGCATCACCTCCACATTGCCAATACATTCAAAGGTGTAGTCCGCACCGCCTTTTGTTAAATCCACTAAATAGGGCACGAGATCACCCTCGACTTCCTTGGGGTTGACGAAATGGGTCATACCAAATTTTTCGGCGATCGCCTTTTTATCATCGTTAATATCGACGCCGACAATCATATCTGCCCCCACCATGCGACAGCCTTGGATCACGTTCAGGCCAATGCCCCCCAAGCCGAAGACAATTACCTTTGACCCCACTTCAACTTTCGCCGTATTGATCACCGCCCCGATCCCCGTGGTGACACCGCAGCCGATGTAGCAAACCTTATCAAAAGGGGCATCTTCGCGGATTTTTGCCAGGGAAATTTCTGGCACCACGGTGTAGTTAGCAAAGGTGGAGGTACCCATGTAGTGAAACAGCGGCTCACCATTAATCGAAAAACGTCCGGTACCATCGGGCATCACACCCCGGCCTTGGGTGAGTCGGATCGCCTGACAGAGATTTGTTTTAAAACTGAGGCAATATTCGCACTCGCGGCATTCTGGCACATAGAGGGGAATAACGTGATCGCCCGGCTTTAGGCTTTTGACCCCAGGCCCCACTTCAACCACAACCCCAGCCCCCTCATGGCCCAGGATCGCCGGGAATAGCCCCTCTGGATCAGCCCCAGATAAAGTGTAGGCATCGGTATGACAAACCCCCGTCGCCTTGATTTCTACCAGCACTTCTCCAGCTTTGGGGGGTTCGAGTTGGACAGTTTCTACTTTGAGGGGTTCTTTTGCTGCATAGGCGATCGCCGCTTTCACATCCATGGGGTCAATCCTTAAATTTTGGTTTTAGTCGTTACTATTCTAAAGACAAATACCGGGGGGACAGATTTTTGCTAAATCTAGGGTTCATCGGCAAACATAAGGCTTTTAAAATACGAGGCGACAACATTGCGATCGCCACAGGGCCTGCACCAACAAATCCAACCGCACAGGCTTGGTAATGTAATCATCCATCCCAACCTCCAAACAAGCCAACCGATCATGCTGCATAGCATTGGCCGTCAGCGCAATAACATAGGGATGTGGCTCCAAATTTAGTTTAAGTAATGCTTTGGTTGCGTCTAAGCCGTCCATTTCAGGCATCTGAATATCCATCAAAATCACATCATAAATTTGCTTTTTAACTGCCTCTAGGACTTCTAAACCATTACTCACAATGTCCACCTGATAACCCAAATTCTTTAGGATTTTTGCGACAACCTTTTGGTTCGTTAAATTATCTTCCGCCAAGAGGATCTTCAGGGGCAGTTTCGTCGCCAACTCTCGATCAAAAACAAACAAAGGATTTTGCTTTTTTTCAAGGGAGTCACTAGGTTTATTGACAATTTGAGTACAGATCATAAACTCGAATTTACTGCCGACGCCCGGCTGACTCGTCACCGAAATTTTGCCGCCCATCATCCGGACAATTTCTTGACTAATGGCGAGACCTAAACCAGTTCCTTGGGTTTTAAATTTGGCTTTACCGGTTTGTTCAAAAGGCAGAAAAATTAAGTTGAGTTTATCAGGCTCGATACCAATCCCAGAGTCTTCAACTTCAAAATTGAGCAATGTATAGGTCTCACTCAAATCGGGAAAAGAATGAAGTTTTAAACGAAAAATAATCTGGCCTTTCTCTGTAAATTTCGCCGCATTATGCAAGAGATTTAACAATACTTGCTTAAGCTTTTTTTCATCAATGCTTACCACTGCTGGCAACTTGGGGGGGAATTCACAAATGAATTCAATGGCATCGGTATTGATTTGCGCTTGAATAATGCCCTTAATCCCTTGGAGAAATTTGGGAAAATCTACTTCTTGAAAATGAAGCTCGACTCTTCCCGCTTCAATGCGAGAAATATCTAAAATATCTTCAATGAGATGGAGTAGGTGAATCCCTGAGTCACTGATGGTTTGTAAATCTCCCCGTTCGTATTCATCTAAATTATCAGAATCTTTGAGCAGTTCCACTAACCCTAAAATGGCGTTTAAAGGGGTGCGCAACTCATGGCTCATACTAGACAGAAACCGCGTTTTGGTGCGATTCGCATTTTCTGCTGCTTGTTTGGCTTCGATGAGCTCTAAGTTTTGTTGCTCTAATAAAAAGGCATTTTCTTTCAGGATTATTTTGCTTTGTTCAAGTTGTGATGATTTTTCTTGGAGGTGGAGTTTAGATTGGCGCAAGTTGTTAAAGGCTTCTTTTTTTCTCGTAAAGTCGCCATTAAGCTCAAATTAGTCACCACGATTACCACGGTGAATAACTGCAAGCGTAGTAAAGATTCGTTAATATCTTCACTGGCAAAGGAACCCAGTCCCCGCACAGTGCCGAGTGCCGCTAACATTGTCACGAGGGAAATAAGATTTGTCGCGCCAAATTGACCAAAACGAATCACGGCCCACACCAGACAGGGAATGAGCATATATTCCAAATGGAGATCTTGAGAAAAGGAAATATAACTAATCAACAAAATAATTGTAAGTAGGCTCAGGGCCTCAACAAATCTTGTTTCAAGCAATAATTTCCAGGCAAGTTTAACGGGCTTTTTAGACTGTTTGTTAAAAGTGAAAATTGCTTTTTGAATGAGACGATTTAAAGTTTGTGGTTGAAATAACTCATACCAACTAATTAGGGCCGGGGTAAAAATGTAGATTCCAGAAACGTTAGAAATCCACCAAGTTAACCAAGATGCTCCAAAGTTTGCCCAAGTGACTGTATTGCCGATGGCAAGGGCAAAAACTCCGGCTGTGGCATTGATTGCCGGGGTTAAAATACCGATAAATAGAAGAAACTTGCAGAGATCGTCAAGCTTTTTGAGGGGATTTTTGCGCTGAATTTTGGTATCTAGTAAGTACTTTCCCAAGCCCATACCGCTTGTGGTGCCTAGGGCGATCGCCAATACCTGCACAATTGAAGTGAGGGCTTGATTGAGATTTCCCCCCTGAAAAAAAGCCCAAATATTCGCTAAAAAAGAGCCAAGAAATACCCCTGGCAATACTTGATAGCCATAGATGAATGTTGCTGCCAGGGCAATGCCATCGGGGGGCCATATAGGGGTAACGGATTGGGGGGTCGAAGCAACCTGGCGAGAAATTTCTGCGGTCCCGTAATAGGCTAAGGCAAGCAAAATAATGAGGATAAACCGTCGAGATAGTTTCAAGGGCGGTTGCGGGAAATGGAACATGACGATCCTGATGGAGCTTGGACAGATTTTGGCAGGTGAATCACAATGGGTAGCTGTAATTTAAATTGGGAAATGTCAACTGGCACAAAGAGCTCTAAGGAACTAAGTCCTACTATTCTATTATTGTCGAAAAACCACAACTACCCAAGCATACAATTTTGCTTGAGCGTGCCCTAGCTCCCTAAAATTTTCTCGGACATCGTTTGCTTGTAGGCCAGGGGCAAACCTGTAACAATAAGTAGGCAATTTGGCTGCATTTGTTGAAATCCCCTATGTATCCTTCCTTTTTACCGCCTCTGGTTAATCAGCTTACGGAACTTGATGCGATTCGCCTCGCCCAGCAGCTCCAACAGGTGGCGATCGCCACTCCGCTTCAGACAAATCCCATCTTGACGAGCTTTGTCCAACAGGGCAGCGGCGACCAAGACATTCTCCTCATCCATGGCTTTGATAGCTCAGTTTTAGAATACCGCTATCTTTTACCCAAATTAGCCCAGCAGCATCCTGTTTGGGCCGTGGATTTGCTCAGTTTCGGTTTTACGGAGCGACCAGAACAGCTTCCCTTTACCCCAGAAACCATCAAAACCCACCTCTACCAGTTTTGGCAACAGCAAATTAATCGCCCGGTAGTGATTGTTGGTGCCTCCATGGGTGGGGCGGTGGCCCTCGATTTTGCCCTGAGCTACCCCGACGCGGTCAAGCAAATTGTCCTCTTAGATAGTGCTGGTCTGGCCCCAAAACCCCTCAGCCGCTTTGCAATGGTACCGCCTTTGGATCGGTGGGCTACACAATTTTTAGGGAGCATGAATATCCGCCGAAAGATTTGCCAGAATGCCTATTTCGATAAAACAAAAGTCACAACAGATGCGGTGCTCTGTGGCGCGATGCATGTCCAGTGCGATCGCTGGCAGGAAGCCTTGATTCAATTTACAAAAGGCGGTGGCTATGGCTCTTTTTATCCCAAATTGAAGCAGATCCAGCAACCCACCTTAATTCTCTGGGGTGAACAAGACCGAATCCTTGGCACAAAAGCAGCCCATCGCTTTCAACAGGGCTTACCCAATAGCACCCTCCACTGGATTCCCAATTGTGGCCACCTCCCCCATGTGGAGCAAACAACCCTCGTCGCCGAACACATTCTTCGCTTTTGCCAAACTTTAATCCCAATCACATCTAATCATTAGCTTGAATCCTTGAGTTGATAGGAAATATTTTTTAATAAACTCAAGATGATATTTTTTGATTTTAATTAACTGGTGGAAGCCGAAATATTGTTTTTACTGTTATTGAACATTGGCAATCTCACAGTAAAAGTCGTTCCTTTATTGATTCGGCTGGACACATGAATATTGCCTCCAAGGAGATCCACAAACTGTTTAACGATACTTAGCCCTAGTCCTGTACCAGGAATATTACTGGTATTACAACCCCGATGAAACGGTTCAAAAAGATATTTTCGATCTTTTAAGGCAATGCCAATCCCTTCATCTTGGACTTTGATAATTAGTATTTGTTTCCACTTTCTTAAGCTCAAAGTAATTGCGCCACTCGCGTGGGTATAGCGAATCGCATTGGCAAGTAAATTTCCTAAAATTGAATAGAGTAAGCGTTCGTCAAGCTCAGTGATAATCGAATGGCTGGGGCAAATCAATTTAATGGGATCAGACTGACGAATAAATTCTCCTTCCTCTAATAACCGACGGCAAAATGCCACTACATCAACTTTTGTTCGGTTAACTTCTAGAACTTTGGCTTCAATCCTACCAATCACTAAAATATCGTCAATGATTTGAGTCATGCGCTCAACATTCGCATTAATACTGGAAAGATAACCTGCTTTTTCTGCTAAGGAAAGATGGGTGTCATAACGTTTCAGGGAAGAAACAGACAGGGTGATGTTATTAAGGGGATTACGAAATTCATGACAAACCATGGTGATGAAGCGTGAACGCATTTCGCTAAGTTCCCTTAGCTGTTGATTTGCCCGTTGCAACTTTTGGGTCCGCTCTTGAATTTTTTGCTCTAAATCTTCATTGGCCTGTTCAAGAATTTTTTCTGCCCAACGTCGCTGACTAATATCTTGAAATGTGACAACCGCCCCAATTAAAGTGCCATCTTCATCTTTCATGGGGGTGCTGATATATTCCACCGGAAAACTGGTGCCATCTTTGCGCCAAAATACATCGGAAATCACGCGATGGGTACTACCATCTTTGAGGGCGGCATAAATTGGGCAATCTTCACGGGGATAGGGCGAACCATCCACATGGGAGTGGTGCAATACCGTATGCATTGACTTGCCGACCAACTCTGTCACTGGCCAGTCAATCATCTTGGCGGCAGCGGGATTAATAAAGGTCACATTGCCATCTAAATCAAGGCCATAAACCCCTTCGCCAACGGCATTTAAAATGAGTTGGTGCTGGCGACGGAGCTGTTTTAATTCTTGGGCAAATGGTTTAGACAAGAAACGTTATTATCCTCGACATCAGTACAGTAGAGAGTATTATGATTGACTCTATCACTCGGCTGCCGTTACCCATTGAGTCAACTCAGACTGATGTGAATCAATGGGCTGATTACCGCTTGCAGATGATGGGAACGCTGAAAATTTTGTATTTATTCAGGGGAATTAATCAATCCGGGATGATCGAGGGGGCGATCGCCAGGGGCATCCCAAAAAAAGCGGCGCTCAGATTCGGCAATGGGTTTGTCGTTAATACTGGCTTCTCGGCGACGCATTAAACCATTTTCGTCAAACTCCCAATTTTCATTGCCATAGGCGCGATACCATTGCCCTGCATCATCCTGCCATTCGTATTGAAAGCGTACCGAAATCCGGTTTTCGTCGAAGGCCCACATTTCTTTGACGAGACGATAATTTAGCTCTTTATCCCACTTGCGGCGCAGAAATTCACGGATATTTTCCCGACCTTGAAAAATTTCAGCACGGTTGCGCCAAAAACTATCTTCTGTATAGGCCATGCACACTTTATCCGGATCGCGACCATTCCACGCATTTTCTGCCATCCGCACTTTGGCGATCGCCGTTTCTCGATCAAAAGGAGGGACTAACTTTTTTGGAGTCGATGTCATATTTCAAAGCCTCAACACAAATTCTGTTTAAAAAAGAGGCTGCCAGCCAATCACTAACAGCCCCGATCCATGCAAACGCCATTAATTCATAGCAGGAGCTCTACTTACCATTTCTTGTAGGGCAAGAACTTACCGCACATGATCACCTTAACGCGATCGCCTTTGGGATCTTCTTCGCACTCAACATCAATGGAAAAATCAATCGCACTCATGATGCCATCGCCGAATTTCTCATGGACAACCGCTTTAATGGGCATACCATAAACCTGCATGATTTCGTAGAAACGATAGATGAGAGGATCCGTCGGAATAACAGGCTCAAGCGAACCCTTCAAAGGACATTCGGTCAACGGCTCAATTAGAGACTCATCCGCCCCAATCGCTTGCACAATCTTGGTTGCTTCTTCTAAAGAGGCACTGGCCTGACGGTAGACCACAGAAGCAATCCAAACCTCATCACAACCGACTTTCGCTTCCAAATCTGCAAAGGAAATACCAGCAGCCTTTTTCGCAGCTAAAAGCTTTTCTGTAACCTCAGAAATTGCCATTCTTTAAATCCTCTAAAAAATCAAAATTACAACGTAACCAAATCGAATCATGTCGCTTAACGACTAATTCTTGCCGCCTCAACCGCGCGGGTTTCGCGAGAAAGATGACTCTCCATTTCAACCTTCAGATCGTGATATTCCGGATACTGATCCAGCTCCTCACGATTACGAGGACGAGGGAAAGGCACATCCAAGATTTCGTCCACACCAGCAGCCGGGCCACGGGTCATCATAATGATCCGATCAGAAAGCAATAAAGCCTCATCAATACTGTGGGTAATCATAATTACCGTTTTCCGTTCCCGCTCCCAGATGCGTTCAATCTCATCCTGCAAGAACCCACGCGTTAGCGCATCCAATGCTCCGAACGGCTCATCCATCAATAAAATTTGGGGATTAATCGCCAGAGCACGGGCAATACCGACCCGCTGTTTCATGCCACCAGAAATCTGATGGGGATGCTTTTTCTCCGCACCCGTTAAACCCACAAGCTGAATATGCTCTTTAATCGTGCGCTTAATTTGCTTTTTCGGCATATCCGGATAAACCGTTTCCACCGCAAAGTAGAGATTTTCCTCCACTGTCATCCAAGGCATCAGTGCATAACTTTGAAACACCATACCGCGATCAGGCCCTGGCCCAGTAATCGGTAAACCATTAAGACGAATCTCACCAGAAGTGACAGGCGACAAACCCGCGATCATATCCAGCAACGTGGACTTACCACAGCCCGAAGGCCCAATAATCGACACAAAAGTGTTCGGTTCAATATCGAGGCTAATATCCTCGATCGCCACATAATCTCTCGATTTTTTACCAGTAACCTTACCCAATAAACTTTGTTTACCGTGGAAGACTTTGGTCAAATTACGAATTGAAAGTTGAGCCGTATCCGAAAAAGTATCTTCCGGCGTTAGGGGAGTTGCGTAATTCACAGGAGTAACACTCATTATTTTCGACCAAATGCAACAAATTTTTCGACAGCCGCAAAGCAACTATCCAGAATGAGACCAACCAAACCTATGATCAGAATCGCCACCAAAATGTTCGGAATATAAAGGTTATTCCACTCATTCCAGATGAAGTAGCCTAAACCTGTACCCAACAACATTTCTGCCGCCACAATGACCAGCCAAGCAATACCCATACTGATCCTTAAACCCGACAAAATATTGGGTAAAGCAGCGGGAATAATTACTTTGAAAATAGTGCGGAAACTCGAAGCCCCCAGCGTTTTAGCGACATCAAGATATTCTTTACTGACATTCGCCACACCGAAAGATGTGTTGATCAAAGTCGGCCAGATACTAGAAATGAAAATAATAAAAACGCCAGTTTGCTCAGAATCGCGCAAGACATATAAACCAAGAGGTAACCAAGCTAGGGGAGATACAGGTTTTAACAACTGAATGAATGGGTTAAAACCTTTCCGGGCGATCGGTGAAATACCAATCAAGATTCCGAGGGGAACAGCGACACAAGAAGCCGCAAGATAGCCGATCGCCACCCGTCGCAAACTGATTAACAAATTCCAGCCAATGCCCAGGTCGTTAGGCCCATTGTCGAAAAAAGGATTAGTCGTCCACCACCACAACTCCTTGAGAGTCAAAGAAGCAGTAGGCATATTCGCCAGGATTCCTATGCGAGCACTGATTTCCCATCCTCCTAAAAAGACAATAAGAGAAGCAATAAAGAGTGCAAATGCGAGAAAATTCTCATTTTTCCAAATTGACTCTTTCGGTCTGGCATAAGCTGATTTTGGTAGCCGTTTACTTGTGACTGCCATAATAAAAAACTCCTAAAAATTACACGCCGTATTCATCGATTTGCTGTTGGACATAAGCCGCAGGATCAGCCGGATCGAAGGTGTCAAATTTGAGGGTCTCCTCGCGATAGATCTCAGTGGGCGGTGTCTGACCAAGCTCAGTTGCCAGCTCTCTCGCCAAATCGGTGAGGAAGACATCTGTACCAACGGTGTCATAGCCAGTCTCAGGAATAATTGTGGGAGCCAATCCGTCACCCTGAAGATCCCAACGCACAAGCTGCGAAGAAATCCAGTTTGCAAAACTCTGCCAAGGATAGGGGTCAAAGCCAATTCGGTCAGGAATATCAAGGCTATTACCATTACCGTCGTCAAACTTGCCAGTGAGAACTGCTTCGACAACTTCCACAGGCTGGTTAAGGAAGGCCCGCTCGGAAATCGCTTTGGCAATTTCAGGACGATTTTCAGGGACTTGAGCGTAAGCCGCAGCTTCGATAATGGACTTGTTTAGGGCGCGGAAGGTATTGGGGTTGGCGTCAATCCACTGGTCACTGGCAGCAAAGGCGCAACAAGGATGACCCGGCCAAATTTCTTTGGTCAACATGTGGATAAAGCCAGCACCTTCGTACACTGCCCGCTGGTTAAACGGATCAGGCATCAAGTACGCGTCGATATCACCTGCTACTAGCTGAGCAATACTGTCTGGTGGGGGAACAGGACGAATCTGTACATCCACATCAGGATCAATGCCGCCCGTCGCCAGGTAGTAACGCAACAGGAGATTGTGCATTGAGTAAGGGAAGGGAACCCCAATGGTAAAGCCCCTAAAGTCGGCAGGTCCATTTACCTGCCCCTTATATTTTTCGGCAACTGTGATCGCTTGACCATTGATATTTTCGATACTCGCAAGCTTCACGCCAAATGCCTCGGAACCAAGACCTAGAGTCATCGCAATGGGCATCGGAGCCAGCATGTGATAGGCATCCAATTCGCCGGCGATCGCCGAATCTCTGACGGCCCCCCAGCTCGGCATTTTGACGACCTTGGCATTAAAACCATACTTTTCATAAAAGCCCAAAGGCTCAGACATAATAATGGGCGTCGCACAAGTGATGGGAATAAAACCAATCTGTAAATCAGTTTTCTCCAAATTACCCACTGGCGCATCTGCCGGAGCGTCTGCCGCAGGGGGCGTTGTATCCTGACCACAACTCGCTAAACTCACAAGAGCAGCACCGACGGCCATATTCCGCAGAAATTCTCGACGGGTCTGTTGACTACTACGAATTGAGTCCGCAAAAAATAGACCAGCTTGGGGCCCAAAGGCCGCCGCAAAAGCATTTTCCATCCCGCCAGCCTGCTTACAGAGGGCCAAGATCAGCTTCTCTCGCTTTGGATCACTGCGACCAATGCGCTTCAAAAATAAAGTTTTTCTCAGTTCGTAGGCATTTACTCCTTCTGCAGCCCGCAACTGATTCTCTTTATAAATCCCCATTTTTACGAGGTCATCGACCATTTCTACAGGATCTTGGGGCATCGTCTGCATAAACTGCCAGTGATCACTTGCGCCATGGTATTTTCCACAAACATGACACAAAGACTGTAAGTTTGAGCGCCTGCCACCGAAAGAGTCGGAACCCCCTAGTCCCTGTAAAGCCTGCTGTGCTGAAATCAGAGTCATAATTTATATCTACCCAAAAATAACAACTTAAACTTTCAAAACCGCAGAATTTTGAAAGAGCCCTAAAACTCAGAAAAGTACTTTTATTTATTAAGAGTTGCGGTCTATAGTAGCAGCCACTTTCGTAATAAACATTAGATTTTTTTTGAAAAAATGTCATTTTTTTAGGCTGTTTTTTCAACTCCCTTGATATCCTGCTTTTTTTGTTAAATCAATTACAGAAAAGTCTTTTCCGAAGATGTTACTCTCAGTTGGTTTTTGTAAAAAGATGTCCTGGCAACCCACAAAAAGACAGACTATATTTGCTCAGAACGCCAATTTAATGGTGTTTTTCCATGGAATCGCCGGAATTGGTTGGTAAAGTAGCCAGCATCATGGTAGCCACATAATTCTGCAATTTTATGGATTGGCTTGTTTGTATTTTTCAATAGTTTGCGAGCCTGCAGCATACGCCTTGCGATAATCCACTGTTTGACTGTGTAGCCAGTTTCTTTTTGGACTAAGTTACTCAGGTAAGACGTAGAATAGCCAACTTCCTCGGCGATCGCCTTTATTTTAATGGGTTGATGGTAATGATCTTCAATAAAATCAAACGCTCGATTTAAATTGCTGGAGTAGGGGAAAGAAAAATCGCGATCAATATCTGTTAATGGAAAGTCGATTTCGGCACCAGAAGAAACAACTGTTTTATTTTTTGTCGAATCTAGATGGTGATTTTCAATCGTGTCTTGTTGTCGCTTTAGTCGAACATTGATTGCCCCTAGAAATTGTTCAACCGTGCAAGGCTTGGTCAGGTAATCGTCTGCTCCGAGCTGCATACCATAGCGAAGCTCGGCCATGGTAACTTTGGCAGTGAGAAAGATAAAAGGAATTGCGGTTGTTTTAGGTGAGCGGCGTATTTTTGACAACACGAAGTAACCATCCATGTCAGGCATGAGAATGTCACACACGATCAAATTTGGTTGTTCGTTTAATGCTAGTTCGATACCATCTAAAGCATTACTTGCAGCACAGGTTTTAAAGCCTTCAAATTCTAGGCACTTGAGGAAAACATTACGGGTTTCTGCTTCATCCTCAATAATCAAAATTTTCGTCATTGCCTTCTTGTTTCCAAAAATTGATCATTTATGCTGCCAAGTAAAGCCCCCTATACCCTAGGGCTTAAAGAGCAAATTGATATTGTGTTCTTGCTTAGATGTAATTACTGCACTCAACTTAAGCTTTATTAGCCTTTAATTATGGTCCGCCTGATGTATCCCGCTATACAAAATAGGGGCGATCGCAATGATCAACTTGGAAAAATATTGTCGAATTAGGCCCCAAGGTGTTGTGTGACCGTTCGCCCTCGGCTCCTCTGATCAACAGGCGATCGCAGTTTGGTCGTGTAACAATTAGAGTAAAGATGCCTTAGCATTTTGGATAACCTCAATGGCGATCGCCATCTATTTCTAAGGCGAATAAACTTGGCAACAACTAAGTGCAAAAGTCTATGGCGATAAACGAATAAAACGATTGAGGCATGAAATAGCGAAATGTACGACCGTGGCTTTTGTGCGCTACACTACATATTAAGAATTATTACATTAATTTCGATAAGACGAGGTTTTTACCATGGCAGCTCCAGAACCCACCGTTAAGCCCAATCTTGAAGATCCGAAGTTTGGCTTCAATCTCTATTCCGAGAAGCTCAATGGCCGGGCGGCGATGATCGGGATCATCATTGCGATCGCCATCGAATTATTTACCAAAGAAGGCGTCCTGAGCTGGTTGGGGTTGATCTAAGGCCGCTGACTAAATCTTTATTTATTGAGTCCGGGTCTTCCTCGCCATTGTGGGGAAGATTTTTTTCGTTTTTAATAAGAATCCCCGGCCCCAGGGATCATCACCGCTATTTTTGTCAGTAACTGCCATGCTTCGTCTTACGGAAATCAAACTGCCCCTCGACCACAGCCCAGAGGCGATCGCCCAGGCCATTTGCCAGAAGTTGAAAATTCAGCCGGATGACTTGCTGGAATATCAGATTTTCAAACGCAGCTACGATGCCCGTAAAAAGAGCAATATTTACCTCGTCTACATCTTTGATGTGCACACCACGAAGGATCAAGCTTTGCTAAAACGCTTCAAAAAAGATCCCCACGTGCTCCCCACCCCAGACATGAGTTACAAAATGGTGGCCCAAGCACCGGCAGATTGTGCGACGCGGCCCATCGTCATTGGCATGGGGCCTTGTGGGATGTTTGCGGGATTAATGCTAGCCAAAATGGGCTTTCGGCCGATTGTGCTAGAACGGGGAAAAACCGTCAATGAGCGCACCAAAGACACCTTTAATTTCTGGAAAAAGAAGGGAGAATTTAACCCCGAATCTAATGCCCAATTTGGAGAAGGAGGCGCAGGGACGTTTTCCGATGGGAAACTCTACAGCCAGGTGCGCGATCGCCACCATTACAAACGCAAAGTCCTCGAAGAATTTGTCGCCGCCGGGGCTAACCCCGAAATCCTCTACATCGCCAAGCCCCACATCGGCACCTTTAAGCTCGTCGGTATCGTCCAAAGCATCCGCAAAACCATCGAATCCTTGGGTGGCGAAATTCGTTTCCAAAGCAAGGTCAAAACCCTCGAACTAGAAAACCATCAGGTCAAAGGGGTCACCCTCGAAAATGGCGAATTTATCCCCAGTTCCCACGTGGTGCTGGCCATGGGACACAGTGCGCGGGATACGTTCCAGATGCTCCATGACCAGGGCGTTTACATCGAACCCAAGCCCTTTTCCATTGGCTTTCGCATTGAACATCCCCAACCCCTGATCGATGAATGTCGCTACGGGGAATTTGCTGGCAATAAGATTCTCGGTGCCGCCGATTACAAGCTCGTCCACCACTGTCAAAATGGGCGCTCGGTCTATAGCTTTTGTATGTGTCCGGGGGGTTTGGTGATTGGGGCCACCTCCGAGGCAGGCAAAGTCGTCACCAACGGCATGAGCCAATATTCCCGCAACGAACGCAATGCCAATGCAGGGATTGTTGTTGGCATTACCCCAGAAGAGGATTTTCCGGGGCATCCCCTCGCAGGCATTGATCTCCAACGAGAATTGGAAGCCAGAGCCTTTGAACTGGGTGGCGGCGATTACAGTGCGCCGGGTCAATTGGTGGGAGATTTTCTCGCGGGTTGTTCTTCTGAGTCGTTGGGCAAAGTTAAGCCTTCCTATGCCCCGGGAGTTAAGCTAACGGATCTCAGCACCGCGCTGCCGGACTACGCCATTGAAGCGATTCGGGAAGCTCTACCCGCTTTTGACAAACAAATTAAGGGATTTGCCATGGCCGAGGCGATGTTAACAGGAGTAGAAACGCGCACCTCTTCGCCAATTCGCATTAAACGGGGCAAAGATTACCAAAGCATCAACACCCAGGGCCTCTATCCTGCGGGGGAGGGAGCAGGTTATGCAGGGGGCATTCTTTCGGCAGCCATTGATGGGGTCAAAGTCGCGGAGGCGATCGCCTTAGATATTGTCAATGAGTAACAATTCAGCCAAATCGCGCTTTTTTTTCTAAAACATTTTCACTACACTGACACTACAACTTTTGATATTTTGCCTCATTCCGAGGACAGATATTTAGTAAAGTCTTAAATGTAAGGGGATTAGCGAAGATTATGACTCGGGCAACTAGCACGACAGAAATGGAAGTCACCAGTATTCGCCTAGAGCGCAAACTGAAAGATAAACTCAAGGAACTCGCTGGAAACCAAGGATACCAGGCCCTAATCCGCGATATTCTCTGGAACTACGTCAATCACAACTCAGGGGATTATCGACCCCAGTTTAGCGAAGCAGATATTCGGGCGACCCTTGAGGCGATCGCCCAAAAGGATGAAACCTGCGCCCTCACGGGGAAACGCATCCAAACCGGCGAAACCATGTGCCTCGGCCTCACTATTCACGGCGATTTTGTCCCCCTGAGTCCAGCTGTCGATCTGCCCAATTCCTAGGTTTAGGCCGTCCCAGTGGCGACTGCCAGATAGGTTTCTTCAAGCAAAAAAGAGCCCCGCTCGAACTTAACCGCCCAATAACCACCAGGGCGGCGATCGCCTAGGGTGCCAACCGCCCCCACCGCCAACAAATCCGCCGGACGCAACATCGGCATCGGGTCTGCGGTCTTGAGATAGGGGGGCAACTGTGTCAGCTTTACCTGGGTTCCTTGTTTAAATCCAGCCATAATTTTTCTGCTAACCCCTGTAACAACGCCACTGCAAATCTTATCAGGAAAAACAAAACCCCTCACCACTCAGGCAAGGGGGAATTTTATCTTCTCAACTTTCGGAATATAGTGACGGCTAGGCCACACTAAAGAAAATGACGAAGCCTAGCACCGCCCCAAACACAATGAGCGCATAGAACTGGACGCGGCCATTTTCAATGTATTTCAAGCCCTCACCACTCAAGAGGGTGGCGATCCCCGTGAGGTTTACGGCCCCATCGACGACGCGATAGTCCACCTCAAGGATTTGTCGGGCTAAGCGCCGGGTACCCATCACAAAAACATTGTTGTAGATATCGTCGAAGTACCATTTGTTCAAAGACAACTGATACAACACCGGGAATTTTTCGGCCAAACGAGCCGGATCAATTTTCTGCTGGAGATACATCAGCGAGGCGATGGTAATCCCAATGAGGGCGATCCCCACAGAATTACCACCCATGATCAAAAATTCTGTCAATTCAAAACCATGCTCAGCGGCCTCTGCTGCTTCGTTGGGAGAAAAGACAAAAGCTTCAAACCGATTACCCCAGGGAACCCCCAGCAAACCGATCAATACCGACGGAACCGCCAAAGCCATCAACGGGAAAGTCATCGTTAAAGGAGACTCGTGGGGCTTAGAGCCATGGTGGCCTTCTTCGGGGGCTTGACCTGCCGCCGTCAGGAGCTTTTCTTGCAGTTGCTGATCCGTGCCGCGAAACTCCCCTTCAAAGGTCAGGAAGTACATCCGGAACATATAAAAAGCGGTCATGCCAGCGGTGGCCCAACCAATGAACCAGAGCACAGGATTGGCCTCAAACGCCAAGCCTAAAATTTCGTCCTTCGACCAGAAACCAGCAAAGGGCGGGATCCCACAGATAGCGAGGGTGCCAATGAGAAACGTTGTGGCAGTGATAGGCATATATTTCCGCAGGCCACCCATCAGCCGCATATCCTGGGCCAGCACAGCATTATGGCCGACTACCTCTTCCATACCATGGATGACAGAACCGGAACCCAAGAAAAGCATCGCTTTAAAGTAGGCATGGGTCATCAGGTGAAACAACCCAGCGGTGTAGCCACCGATCCCCATGGCCATCACCATGTAGCCCAACTGGGACATGGTGGAATAGGCAAGACCTTTTTTGATGTCGTTTTGGGTTAAGGCAATGGTCGCCCCCAGGAAAGCGGTGGTTGCCCCCGTCCAGGCAATGACATTCATCGCCTCTGGGATCGGCTCAAACACGGGATACATCCGCGCCACGAGGAACACTCCAGCGGCAACCATGGTCGCCGCGTGGATCAAAGCGGAAATGGGGGTTGGCCCTTCCATGGCATCGGGGAGCCACACATGGAGCGGAAATTGGGCGGATTTAGCCACAGGGCCAAGGAAAACGAGTACAGCAAAGACAATGGCCAGGAGGGAGCTGATTTGCCCCGTCGAGACGAGATCCACCAGGCGATCGCCCATCAGATCAAACTCAAAACTGCCCGTGGCCCAATAGAGACCGAGCATCCCTAGCAAGAGACCAAAATCGCCGACACGGTTTGTGACAAAAGCCTTTTGGCAAGCATCGGCCGCCGCCTTGCGGTCATACCAGAAGCCAATCAGGAGGTAGGAACACATCCCCACCAATTCCCAGAAAATGTAAACCTGCACAAGGTTTGGGCTAAACACCAGACCCAACATCGACGAGCTAAAAATGCTCAAATAAGCATAAAAACGGACATAACCCGGATCGTGGGCCATGTAACCATCGGTATAGATCATCACCAGCAAGGCCACCGTGGTTACGATCACCGACATCAAGGCACTCAGGTGATCCACGGTATAGCCCATCTGCAGATGAAAATCGCCTGCCGCCGCCCATTCTAGGGTGTAGGTAAAGGCTTCATGACCCTGAATTTGACTCCAGAGTAGCCCAAAAGAGAGGGCCATCGAAGTACCGATGAGCGACAGAACAAATACCGCATTGAGTTGCCGTAGCTTGTTCGTGAATTTGTTTAAGGAGATTAAGCCGATCCCGATAACCATTGCCCCCAACAGAGGCAGCACCGGAATCAACCATGCATATTGATAAAGCGGTTCCATTACGAATGCCTAGGATTCTTGCTTTCTAAGTTACACATCCATTGATGTCAAATTTCCCAACAAATTTTGGGTGACAGCGCACAGTTGACCAAGGGCATTTTTCGGAATTGCTTGGGGCGAGTTGCTCTGTTTGGGCTGTTCTAAATAGACACCAATGGTCAAAGAGTTTCGCCCCTCATTGTGACATATCCCCCTAAATCTTCAACGGATTACCGCCGTTTGATTATATTTTGCTATCACAATTCCCCAGCAAAGGCGATCGCCCTGTTCTAATCCATTTCAAAAAAATCTAAAGAAAATCTAAAAAGATTACCTCTATGAAGATCCCCTTACAAAGCCCCAAGAAGAATGCAACAGCCATCACAAAACCCCTAGAGAAACATCCCTAAAATGCTTTTCTAAACTTCCTTGACTCACAATCTTGCACTAACTAACTCCAAGGAACCGAGCCCGGCTAAGATCGTGTTTCCAGTGACCTTGCCATCCCAATTCTGATACATCAAAATCAGTCGCACTTCCCGCCCCATTCAGTAAAGCATGGGCAGCACAATGATAGTCTAAATGGAGTAAAGCCCTTATAATCTTGACTCTAAAGCGGGAAAAAGCGGTTTGTACCGACGATCCACCCCCTTTAAGATCAAAAAAACTGATAAATCAAAATAATTGGGAAACTGCACATAATGTACGGTATCACTAGCACAGCAAACTCTACTGGAAATCAATCCTACGCCAATCGTCTGTTTATCTACGAAGTTGTTGGTCTGGGTGGCGACGGTCGTAACGAAAACTCCCTCGTTCGTAAAAGTGGCACCACATTTATTACTGTGCCCTATGCCAGAATGAACCAGGAAATGCAACGCATTACCAAACTGGGAGGCAAAATCGTTAGTATCCGTCCCGCAGAAGATGCAGCCCAGATTGTGAGTGAAGGCCAGTCCTCCGCCCAAGCATCTGCACAATCTCCTATGGCTTCTTCAACAAAAATCGTTCACCCCAAAACCACTGACATCTCAGTTCCAGTTAATATCTATCGCCCGAAGACTCCCTTCCTCGGCAAATGTATCGAAAACTACGAGCTTGTTGACGAAGGCGGCAGCGGCACCGTGCGTCACGTAACCTTCGATATTTCCGAAGGCGATCTGCGCTACCTAGAAGGTCAAAGTATTGGGATTATTCCTCCCGGTGAAGACAAAAACGGGAAACCCCACAAGCTCAGACTCTATTCCATCGCCTCTACCCGTCATGGCGATATGGAAGACAACAAGACCGTCTCCCTCTGTGTTCGTCAACTCGAATACCAAGATCCCGAATCTGGCGAAACAGTTTATGGTGTGTGCTCTACCTATCTCTGTAATCTTCCTGTCGGCACAGATGACGTCAAGATCACTGGCCCTGTTGGCAAAGAAATGCTGCTGCCCGATGACGAAGACGCAACTGTCGTCATGCTCGCTACCGGCACTGGGATTGCACCTTTCCGGGCTTTCCTCTGGCGGATGTTCAAAGAGCAGCACGAAGACTACAAATTTAAAGGCAAGGCATGGCTCATCTTCGGTGTCCCCTATACTGCCAATATCCTTTATAAAGACGACTTCGAAAAAATGGCCGCGGAAAATCCTGACAACTTCCGCCTAACCTACGCCATTAGCCGCGAACAAAAGACCGCCGATGGTGGCAAGGTTTACGTTCAAAGCCGCGTTAGCGAATATGCTGATGAACTCTTTGAGATGATTCAAAAACCCAATACCCATGTTTATATGTGTGGTCTCAAGGGCATGCAACCCCCCATTGACGAAACCTTTACCGCCGAAGCAGAGAAGCGTGGTCTCAATTGGGAAGAAATGCGCCGCTCCATGAAAAAAGAACACCGTTGGCATGTGGAAGTTTACTAAAAACGTTGCTGTGAGCTTCTGCTAGTCACACTATCGTGCAATTTCAGCAAGTTGTTAATCTCTGCCCTGGGAGCCACTACGGTTTGTCAGGGCTTTTTTGTTCAAGACAGATCCCTTGCCAAAGCAGGTTAAAACTGGAGCGCCCTCCGAGGAAATTCATCATTAATTCCCAAAGTGAAAGAGATCTTTATAAAATCGAAGGTAATAAAACTAGCAGCCGAATATGTTTGATCGAAGTCTTAATCGAGTGAACGAGCGATTAAATCGCACCCTGACTCGTAATCAATTGCTACAACAGGCCACTGATCAAACACGCTGGCAACTCCGGGTGAGTCGGGTTGTCATTTATTATTTCTATCGGGAATGGAAAGGGCAGGTGATCATTGAATCCCTGAGCCAGAGTGAATTTTCGATTTTAGGCTCGACGGGGGCCGATGATTGTTTTAATGGTGATTATGCCCAACGGTATCTCCAAGGCAGAATCCTACAAATTACAGATATTGAGGCAAGTGATTTTGACCTTTGTCACCTGGACTTTTTGCGATCAATTCGGGTGCGGGCCGATCTGGTTGCGCCAATCATCGTCGATCAACGTTTATGGGGACTGTTAGCGGCTCATCACCATGAGGTCCGGACTTGGCTAGCGGAGGAGGTGGAGTTTGTGCGACAACAGGCGCAAACCCTAGCTGGTGATTTACAACTCATGGACTAAATCCTGACCCTGGCTAAACTTGGCAGTGTGAATGTATAGGAAATCACAATGTACTAGCCAAATCTCTGCCTTTTGATGTATATGTTGGCGTAACCCTGTAAATAATTTATTTTTATGCTCTCCCTTGATTTGATGTCACATACCCTAGATGCTGAGCTATCGACGAAAGCACGGATCCTAGTAGTGGAGGACGAGGCAGTCATTCGTGACATGATTGTGATGGGTTTAGAGGAAGAAGGCTATGAGGTCTTTTTTGCGGATAATGGCCGCACAGGCTTGAATATGCTGCAAAATCCAGAATTCAATGCCCCGGATATGCCTCTGGATTTGGTGATCCTAGATATTATGCTGCCGGAAGTGAATGGCTTAGATCTATGTCGTTTTTTGAGATATCAGGGAAACACAATTCCGATTTTAGTTCTAAGTGCCAAGGCGAGTGAGACAGACCGGGTATTGGGCCTAGAGGTGGGCGCAGATGATTATTTAACCAAACCGTTTAGTCTGCGGGAGTTGGTGGCCCGGTGCCGTGCGCTGTTGCGGCGTCAGCAGTTTATCCGGAGCACGCCTAAAAATTCGGTACGTCAGTTTAAGGATATTTCTTTGTTCCCGGAGGAGTGTCGGGTGACAGTGCGGGGTGAGGAAGTGAGTTTGTCGCCCAAGGAATATCGTTTATTGGAATTGTTTATGAGCTATCCGCGCCGGGTCTGGTCACGGGATCAGTTGATTGAACAGGTTTGGGGTGCTGATTTTCTAGGGGATACAAAAACGGTAGATGTGCATATCCGCTGGTTACGGGAAAAGTTAGAGTTAGATCCGAGTCAGCCGGAATATTTGATCACAGTGCGGGGCTTTGGCTATCGATTTGGTTAGGGGAAAGCGTCCATAATTCGGTACAATCAGCGATCACATTATTTCGACAGAGATGGTATGGCTCAGGCGCTCGTCATTGGCATTGGTCGTTCGGGAATTGCGGCAGCACGGCTTTTAAAGCGACAAGGTTGGGAGGTGATCTTAGGCGATCGCCAAACGGATGAATCCCTCGTGGCAGTGCAACAGGAGCTGTCGGCCCAAGGGATTACGGTCAAACTCGGCCATACCCCCAGTTTGGAAGAAGGCGATCGCCCGGATTTAATCGTCGTCAGTCCGGGGGTACCCTGGGATATTCCTTTTCTGAAAGAGGCGCGGGATCAAGGCATTGACACCATCGGCGAGATGGAACTGGCCTGGCGCAATTTAGACCAAAAACCCTGGGTCGGCATTACGGGCACCAATGGTAAAACCACCACTACGGCCCTGGTCGAAGCAATTTTTCAGGTAGCGGGTCGTGGTGGCCCTGCCTGCGGGAATATTGGCCATGCCGCCTGTGAACTTGTGTTGGGAGAAACCACCCCAGAGTGGATTGTGGCCGAAATTAGTAGCTATCAGATCGAATCTGCGCCGACCCTCTGTCCTCAAATTGGCGTGTGGACGACCTTCACACCAGACCACCTCGCCCGCCACTACACCCTCGACAATTATCACAGCATTAAAGCGTCCCTCATTCAGCGCAGTCGTCGCCAGGTTTTAAATGGGGATGATCCGTTTTTGCGATCGCAGGCAGAGCAATGGCCCGACGCCTACTGGACAAGCATCAAGGGAGCAGAACATTTACCGTGCGACCCTAAACGGGGGGTATTTATCCAGGATGCTTGGGTGAAAGCCTTTGGGGAATTGGTAATTCCGGTTTCTCTACTCAAAATGGTCGGCGACCATAATCTCCAGAATTTACTCTTGGCGATCGCCGCCGCCCGGTTAGCAAATATTGACAAAGGGGCGATCGCCGAAGCCATTGCTACTTTTCCTGGTGTTCCCCATCGTCTCGAGTTCATTTGCCAGCACCAGGGGGTTGATTTTATCAACGACAGTAAAGCAACAAACTATGATGCCGCTGAGGTGGGCTTAAATGCGGCCCCTGGCCCGGTGATTCTCATTGCTGGGGGCGAACCCAAAGCAGGCAATGCTAAGGCCTGGATCGAAAAAATTAAAGAAAAGGCAGCGACGGTGCTTTTAATTGGTGAGGCGGCCCCCCAGTTTGCCCAGTTATTCCAAGAGAGCGATTACACCCAGTACGAAATCGTTGAAACCCTAGAAAAGGCGATCGCCCGCAGTGTTGCCTTAATTTCGACCTATCAACCGAAAACAGTGCTCCTCTCGCCCGCCTGCGCCAGCTTCGATCAATACCGCAGTTTCGAGCACCGAGGCGATCATTTTCGTCACCTTTGCCAAGCTCTATAGAGCCAAAACCCTTTAGCATTAAAGAGAATCACAAACACTTACTGGGAGCGCACCGTGAACCAAAGGCCCCTAGCCATTGATTTGTTTGCCGGATGCGGCGGAATGTCCCTGGGGCTAGAAGCGGCGGGCTTTGATGTGGTCGCAGCGGTAGAGATTGATCCCGTCCATGCCCTCGTTCACGAAGTCAATTTTCCCTATGGCGTCACCTTTTGCCGGGATATTCGTCACCTGCAATGGCCAGAAATGCGCCAAGCTATCGAACGGCGCGGCTATCCAACGGCAGACATTGATTTACTCACGGGTGGCCCTCCCTGCCAGGGATTTTCGGTGATGGGCAAACGACAATTGGGTGACCCGCGCAATCAACTGATCTTTGAATATGTCCGTCTGTTGCGGGACATTCAACCCAAATATTTCATTTTTGAAAATGTCCAGGGCCTGACTGGGCAACGTCACCAAGGGATGCTAAAACAGCTTTGCCAATCTTTAGGGGAGGCTGGCTACCATATTTTGCCCCCCCAGGTGCTCAATGGTGCTGACTATGGTGCTCCCCAACGACGTAAACGCTTAATTCTCTTGGGATATCGCCGGGATGTCCCCCCGGTGGCCTATCCAACGCCGAGCCATGGCCCCGGCCTAGCACCCTATGTTACTGTCCACGAGGCGATCGCCGATTTAGAACCCATCCCTGTTTTTACAGACATTGACCGGGGCATTGTCCCCCCCGAACCTTTGGGAACCTTTGGGCGATCGCTCCATGAGCAGTTTCGCCATTGCCATTCCCGCCACCTAGAACCTAATTTTCTTTGGGGCCACCTTGGTTCTCAGCATCAACCAGACATCCAAGCCCGTTTCCGAGCCACTCCCCCCGGCAAAAAAGAAGCCATTAGTCGCCTCTTTAAGCTAGATGCCCAGGGCCTCAGTAATACTCTGCGGGCCGGTACTCCCACTGAAAAAGGCTCCTTTACGGCTCCTAGACCGATTCATTACCAACTGCCCCGCTGCATTTCGATTCGCGAAGCTGCCCGCCTACATACCTTCCCCGATTGGTTTCAGTTTCATCGCAAGGTTTGGCATGGCTTCCGGGAAATTGGTAATGCTGTGCTGCCGCTCTTGGCCCAAAAAATTGCCCAAGAAATTATTCACACCTTAGACATTCAGCCGAATTTGCTCCCCCAAAAAACAATTCATATTACCCAAACTGATGCTTTATGGTATCCCCTTGGGCAAGCTAGTCAATATTGGGAAATTCCGCGACATTTAGTGCCACGCCGTCGCCGTCTTTCTCCACCTTAAAAACTCATAAAAATTATATTTTTTGAAACCCAATTTCTCACCTATGATAACTATATTCCTATTTGACAGACTATCTTTTTAACTCTCAATAACCCGTTGTGAAATTGATTTTGAGCTGGTAGAAACCAGTCTCTTTTTGCTGTTTAATTCTTGTTAACGCTTCTCCCCAATTACTGGTACTATGGATTTTCTCCGACTGCTGCACAGTCGATGGCTGCGATGGTTCGGCCTCAATATCTGCTTGGCGATCGCCTATGCCTGGACCGCGGAAATCAGTCTAGTTTTTACCACCCTGCCGGGAACCGTCGCTTCAGTATGGCTTCCTTCGGGATTAACATTGGGTTTAATTCTTCTTTTTGGCAATAAAATCTTACCGAGCATTGCCCTAGGTTCCCTTTGGGTTATTTCTTTTGATTTGATCGAACGGGATCCAAATATTAGTATTCAGGCTTTCTTTTGGGTTAACTTTGGTTGCATTGCCGGCAATTTAGTACAGCCTCTGTTAGCCCGTTTTATCCTAAAAAAATATTCCCAGAGCCGACATTTTTTTAATCAAGTTCGGGGCGTTTTAACCTACATCACGGCTGCAACCCTTTCGCCAATGGCCTCTGCATTTATTGGTGTCACCAGTATTGTGTTTGCAGAACGTATGGAATGGGGACAGTATGGCTTAAATTGGTTTACTTGGTGGCTGGCGAGCACTTTGGCTCACTTGATTTTCACCCCGGTAATTCTCCTGGGGAAGGACTTTTTTAGCCGAAAAATCCCCTACCATGTCATCGAGATGTTGCTGATTTTAGCTGTTTTTATCAGTGTGAGCTGGAGTATTTTTATTCAAAGTTATCCCGTTGCTTACCTATTGCTGCTGATTTTAAATTGGACAGTGTTTCGTTACGGTGCTTTTGTGTCAAGCCTATTGGTCAGCATTGTTTCTATCTTGGCTATTTATACAACTGCCCATGGCTTGGGTGTCTTTGTTTTAGAGTCCCAAAATCAATCTTTATTGTTTTTACAGTCCTTTATGGGGGTATTTGCCCTCAGTTCTCTGCTCCTCTCAGCGGTCGTGGAAGAACGGAGCCGCGCCCAAGCTTCCCTAAAGAAAGCTCTGGATAATTCCACAAAGCTCATTTTAGAAAGAACAAAAGAATTACGTCGTAGTGAAGCACTTCTCCGGCAGACCAACCAAGAACTACAAAAATTAGTCCATTTAGACGGTTTAACTCAAATTGCCAACCGACGTTGTTTCAATCAACGGCTCGCGGCGGAGTGGCATCGTCTCTACCGCGAGCAAAAACCCCTCGCTTTAATTCTTTTTGATGTGGACTACTTCAAGCGCTACAACGATTCCTATGGTCACCAACAGGGAGATGAATGTCTGATTCAAATTGCCCAAGCAGTGAAACACCTCCTCAAACGACCGGCAGATTTGGTGGCTCGCTATGGGGGAGAGGAGTTTGTGGTTGTCTTACCGAACACGACTCAGGAAGGCGCAACTATTGTCGCCAAGCGGATTCGACGAACTGTTTTAGAGCTTCAGATTGCCCACAATGCAACGGAGATAAATGAGGCAATTGTTACCGTCAGCCTTGGTGTTGTCAGTGGGATTCCCCAGAGCCAGGAAAAACCCCTAACGTTTGTGAAAAAAGCTGACCAAGCCCTCTATTTAGCCAAACAACAGGGGCGCAATCGTATTGTTGTCGCCGGGGAGTCTGAGTTTCCCCATTTGCCCTAGGCCAAGGGCATTAGGTGGCGATCGCCTTGCCTATAATTTGTCAGCCCCTAGGTTTTAAGCCCAGATTAACAGCGATTTATCCTTACGCTAGCCTGGATTAAAAGTCCATTAACCCCGTGCAAGATGATCTCAGGGAACGACCCAACCGTCTATAATGTGGGATGATTTCAACGATTTGCTTTAATTTCGAGCATTTTGTTTTGATCCAAATACCCGACATCCCCTTTGAAGTCATCCTTTTCTACAAACTCGGGAATATATGTATGGCGTACCATGAACCCCAAAAAATTTTCCGGGAGTACACACCATGCACACTACTTTTTAAAGCACCAAAATAAAAAACCTAAGGAGTTGAATCCATGAAAATTATTGTTCTGGGTGGAGATGGGTTTTGCGGCTGGCCCACAGCATTGCATCTGTCGAAAACAGGTCATGATGTTGTTATTGTTGATAACCTTTCCAGAAGAAACATTGATAACGAACTGGAAGTGACATCACTGACGCCGATTAGCCCAATGTCGGTCAGGCTCAGAGCATGGAAAGAACTCACTGGCAAAACAATTCAGTTCTTCAACTTCGATATTGCCCACGAATATGACCAGCTTCTCAAGCTATTCGTTGACTATCAACCGGATGTGGTCGTTCACTTCGCCGAACAGCGGGCCGCCCCTTACTCCATGAAGTCTCCCAAGCACAAGCGTTATACCGTCGATAACAATCTAAACGGAACCAATAACGTACTTTGCGCCATTGTGGAATCCGGCCTTGATATCCACGTGGTACACCTCGGCACCATGGGGGTTTATGGTTACGGTACCGCCGGGATGAAAATTCCCGAAGGCTACCTCGATGTTCAGGTGGTCACCGAAGAAGGCAAAGTGATCGAGAAGCAAATTCTGCACCCGGCAAATCCTGGCAGCATCTATCACATGACCAAAACCCAGGATCAATTATTTTTTGCCTACTACAACAAAAACGACCAAGTCCGCGTCACTGACTTGCACCAAGGGATTGTTTGGGGTACGAACACCGCAGAAACAGCAATGGACGAGCGGCTCATCAATCGCTTTGACTATGACGGCGACTATGGCACCGTGCTGAATCGCTTTTTGATGCAGGCAGCTGTAGGCCATCCGTTGACTGTCCATGGTACTGGCGGCCAAACCCGTGCTTTTATTCATATTCAAGATACGGTGCGTTGTGTTGAGCTGGCGATCAGTAATCCTCCAGCGAAAGGGGAACGAGTCAAAATTCTCAACCAGATGACGGAAACCCACCGCGTCCGGGATCTGGCGCAGATGGTGGCGAATATCGCTGGGGCAGAAATTCAATATTTAGAAAATCCCCGGAATGAAGCAGCAGAAAACGAACTGTATGTGGATAATCAGTGTTTCCTCGATATGGGCCTAGAACCGACCAAGCTCGATAAGGGATTGATGTTAGAGGTCACAGAAATCGCGAAGAAATATGTGGATCGCTGCGATCGCTCCCGAATCCTCTGTACTTCTAAGTGGAACCAAAGTGCGACCGCAGAACCCCTGAAAGTCCATGCAAAGGTCTAGATAGGTTTAATTAAATATTTGGCGTAATGGGGGGCGATCGCCCCTCTTTTTTGTTTTGACTGAATTGTTGGCTAGTACAGTGGCGAAGTGGTGAGGTGCGAAAAAGAACTGAATTTTTTAAAATTTAGAAATAAATAAAGAAGACCTCCATAGCAACCCATGGAAGTCTGGTGAAAGTAATAAAGAACTGGCGTTTTTGACCTTAGAGTTTGTTAAGGTTGATACCAGCTTCTCTAGCCATGGCATCAATGCCTTTCTTTTCAAGGGTTTTGATGGCTTTGGTGGAAAGACGTAGGCGGACAAAGCGATTGCCTTCGGGCCACCAGACTCTTTTCCACTGCAAATTAACTTCTTGTAGCTTTTTCGTCCGACGGTGGGAGTGGGACACCGCCATCGCATTATTGGCTTTCTTGCCGGTAATCTGGCACTTACGGGACATACGAAAGATCTCCTAGCAATTTTTATAATAAGTAATCCAATCTACAATCATAATGCATTAACGAAGCGAGGCCAAATTCATGCAACGCGGAAAACTGACCGCTATTATTACCGGAGCGATTTCTCTTTTGTTGGCGATCGCCTATTTACTGCTCGTCCAAATCCTCGATTTTCGCGGCGAAATGAAACCTGCGCCGATGGTGGAGATGCTCCCGACAACGATCAGCGTTTTTGCCCAGTCCCACATTGATCAAGCATTTCACTCCTAAGCATTAAAGCGATTTCCCTGGGGCGACCAAGTTGGGCCGCTAGAATGAAATTATGACAACCAATGGGCGATAGTCCTCTAGTCCTCAACTTCATCCATAGGGCGATCGCTCGGCAACTGGAGAATTTTATATGGCTTTTACTGGGGAAGAAAAATCTTCCCAAAATCCAACCATCGCAACCCCCTCAACGGACAATTCCCCGCAACAAAAACAAGAGTTTAATGCCTGGCAACTGTGGAACATGAGCATTGGCTTCCTGGGAATTCAGTTTGGTTGGGGCCTGCAGATGGCCAATATGAGCTCTATTTTTGAACATCTCGGCGCTAGTGCCCACAGTATTCCGATTCTTTGGTTGGCGGCCCCCCTAACGGGTCTTTTGGTACAACCGGTCATTGGCAATTTAAGTGATTACACTTGGACTCCCCTGGGACGCCGTCGCCCTTACATTCTCGTGGGGGCCATCTTAGCGTCCATGGCGTTAGTCCTTATGCCCCAATGTGGCAGCCTTTGGATGGCGGCGGGACTCCTGTGGATTTTGGACACCAGTGCCAATACGAGTATGGTGCCGTTTCGGGCTTTCGTTGGCGATTTACTGCCCCAGCAGCAACGGACAAAAGGGTTTGCCATGCAGAGCGTGATGGTTGGGCTAGGGGCGATCGCCGCTTCGATGTTGCCTTGGCTCCTGAGTCACTTATTTGCTGTCAATTCCACCACTGGCCCAGATCAGCAAATTCCCCAATCTGTCACCTGGTCTTTTTATATTGGTGCCGGGCTTTTTCTCACCACTGTACTGTGGACGGTGCTGACCACCTCAGAATCTCCCCCTCCGGATTTGGACCGCTTCGATCAACTCAAGGAAAAACGGGGTGGTATCCGCCAGAGTTTTAGTGAAACCTGGCAAGTGTTGGGACAAATGCCACCGACGATGTATCGACTTGCTTGGGTGCAAATTTTTACCTGGTTAGGAATTTTTTGTTTTTTATTTACTTCCCGCCAGCGGTGGCCCGGAATATTTTTGGAGCTGTGGATATTCAGTCAACCCTCTATAACCAAGGCATTGAATGGGCAGGGCTTTGTTTTGCTGTCTTTAATGCCGTCTGTATTCCCTTTTCGTTCCTGTTACCCTGGTTAACCCGTCGCGTTGGTCGCAAGGTGATCCACATCATTTGTCTTTTGTGTGGCGGCTTTAGTCTGATTGCCCTCTTAAAAATTCAGCAACCCTGGCTGCTTTTGCCTTCAATGGTTGGTTTTGGCTTGGCCTGGGCCAGTGCCCAAGCGATCCCCTATGCCATTTTGACCTACGCTTTACCGACCCAAAGACGGGGCATTTACCAGGGCATTTTTAACTTTTTTATTGTGCTACCAGAAATTGCCGTTTCCCTAGGCTTTGGCTGGATTATGGAACATTGGCTCCAGGATAATCGACTGACTGCTGTGGTCTTGGGGGGAAGTTTTCTCGTGATTGCAGCGGCTTTGATGTTATTTGTGCCGACGGAGGCAAAACAATTAGCGGGTCTACAAACATCACCACAGCAAATGGCAGAGCCTTCGGTTGTCGATTCAACGGTTTAGGAAGCTTGGGAAATTTGGGCGATCGCCTGGTCTTGGGTCAATAGATCGAGGGCGGCTTGATATTGCAGATCCGTCTCACTCCCCATCATTGCATAGCCGATCGGCTCTTGGGGCACCACTTCATCGGGCATAATCCCCAGCTTGTTAATGTCGTGGTGGAGAGGCGTCTCGTATTTCGCAACGGTGACGGCCATACCCGCCCCATCCGGCAATTCAAACAGCGATTGAATCAGCCCTTTCCCAAAGGTTTTTTCCCCCACGAGTACCGCCCGGCCATTGTCCTGGAGTGCCCCAGCTAAAATTTCACTGGCGCTAGCGGTCGCTTGATTCACGAGGACAACCAGGGGCGCATCGGTGAGGGGTTGGCCAACAGCACTGTAACTTTCAAAAATTCCTTGGCGGTTGACCGTGTACACAATGGTTTCTTGATCAAGCCAGAGGCGCGCGATCTCAATACCCGCCTGGAGTAAACCACCGGGATTATTGCGCAGGTCGAGGACATAGCGGTCAGCCCCCTGTTTTTGCAACTGATTCAGGGATTTGATAATTTCTGTTTTGGCGTTGGCACTGAATTGATTGAGGCGAATGTAACCCACTTTTTCGCCATTTTTTTCGTCTAATTTGTCATAGACAGGATTTAGGGCAATGGTGTCGCGGGTCACTTTGACGGTGCGTACCGTGTCTGTTTTCGGCGATTTTACGGTGAGGGAAACGGTGCTGCCTTTTTTGCCACGCATTCTTGCCGCCGCCTCCTCAAGGCCAATATTGCGGGTGTCAATGCCATCAATAGCTAAGATTTGATCTTTGGCTTCAATGCCCGCCGCTTCTGCTGGGGAGCCAGGCAAGGGCAAAATCACTTCTAAAACATCGACTTCTGGATTGACATTGATCTGTAAACCGACCCCCGACAGTTCGCCAGAGGTACTGACTTTTAGGCTGCGGTACTGCTCTGGGCGCAATAGACGCGTGTAGGGATCATCGAGGAGGGCCAACATTTCGCCCACGGCTTCATAGGCTTCGTCGCGGGTTTTGAGGGGTCGCTTCAGGAATTTTTGCCGGATGAGCCACCAATTTTGGTGGTTAAAGGTTTCATCGACGTAGGCTTGACTGACGTAACGCCAGGCCTGGAGCAGTAAATCTTGTTCGTCGGTAAAGGCGATCGCCCGCTCCATGGGCCCAAAGACCAATACCAACACCAGCAAAAGACTGCAAAGACCAGCCTGTAAACGTTTTCTCAGCATCCGTCGAGTTTTATGAAAAATACTTGATTATTTTTAACACTATAGCGAAATTAACAGCCCTTTGACGGTTTTTGAGGTTATCCTGGGGCGATCGCCGTCCATAAAAATTTGCCCTGACGCCATTAGCGTCATATCCGCCAAAAAGCCCGATAATCCCGTTACTTCACCACTTGACAGAGCAAGCTGTGTTACATTTTTGTAAAGAGATTTTTCGTTTCTAATCAGGCTTCATGTTTACAAAAGAAGTTACCGACTCCAAATTATATAAGTGGTTTAACGAACGACTAGAAATCCAAGCGATCTCTGACGACATTTCTAGTAAATACGTTCCCCCCCACGTCAATATCTTCTATTGTCTGGGTGGTATTACCCTTACCTGTTTCATTATCCAGTTCGCCACTGGATTCGCAATGACCTTCTACTACAAGCCCACCGTAGCAGAGGCATTTACTTCCGTTCAATACATCATGAATGAAGTGAACTTCGGGTGGTTGATCCGTTCGATCCACCGTTGGTCTGCCAGCATGATGGTCTTAATGATGATTCTCCACATTTTCCGGGTGTACCTCACCGGTGGCTTTAAGCGTCCCCGTGAGCTGACTTGGATTACTGGGGTCATCATGGCGACGATCACCGTTTCCTTCGGTGTAACTGGTTACTCCTTGCCTTGGGACCAAGTTGGTTACTGGGCAGTCAAGATTGTGTCTGGTGTACCTGCGGCGATTCCTGTCGTGGGCGACCAAATGGTTGAGTTGCTCCGGGGTGGCGCAAGCGTTGGCCAAGCAACCTTAACCCGTTTCTACAGTCTTCATACTTTTGTTTTACCTTGGTTGATTGCGGTCTTCATGTTGGCCCACTTCCTCATGATCCGTAAGCAAGGTATTTCTGGTCCTTTGTAAGGATCAGGTTTTCCGTTTGCTCAAAACAACGTTCTTGTTGAGGAGAACTTTTACTCATGTCTATCATGAAAAAGCCGGATCTTAGCGATCCAAAACTCCGGGCAAAACTGGCTCAAAACATGGGACACAATTACTATGGTGAGCCGGCTTGGCCCAATGACATTCTATTTACCTTCCCCATCTGTATTGCGGGAACCATCGGTTTAATTACCGGCTTGGCGATTCTCGATCCAGCGATGATCGGTGAACCGGGTAATCCTTTCGCAACCCCTCTGGAAATTTTGCCGGAGTGGTACCTCTACCCCGTCTTCCAAATCCTCCGGGTACTACCCAACAAACTGCTGGGTATTGCTTGTCAAGGGGCGATTCCGTTGGGTTTGATGATGGTGCCTTTCATTGAAAGCGTCAACAAATTCCAAAACCCCTTCCGTCGTCCGGTGGCGATGGCTGTTTTCCTCTTTGGGACTGCGGTCACTCTCTGGCTCGGTGCGGGTGCTTGTTTCCCTATTGATGAGTCTTTGACTTTGGGCCTGTTCTAAAACCCACGCCTAATTTTTTGGACTAATTTTATTTTTCATTTCTAAACAGATTGGCGATCGCCCCCTTTGGCTCCGGCTAAACGATGGCGATCGCCTTTTGCGTAACCCCTATCAGCATTTCCAGACGGAGAAGCGTCAAGGCTAGACCCTGTGCCATGTATCATTTAGGCTGAGAAACATTCCGTGACACGACGCCTAAGCGATATGAGCAACCAGACCTCGAAAATTACCTACACTTTTACCGACGAAGCCCCCGCACTGGCGACCTACTCCCTTCTCCCCATTGTGGAAGCCTTTACGACTGCGGCCAATATTGAGGTGGAAACTAAGGATATTTCCCTCGCTGGGCGGATCATTGCGAATTTTCCGGAATATCTCACCGCCGACCAACGCCGCCCCGATGCCCTCGCTGAATTGGGTGCTCTTGCAAAAACTCCCGACGCCTACATCATCAAGCTGCCCAATATTAGTGCCTCCATTCCCCAATTAACGGCAGCAATCAAAGAATTACAGACTAAGGGTTACAACGTGCCGAATTATCCCGCTGACCCCAAGACCGAGGCAGAAAAGGAGATTAAAGCGAAATATGCGAAAGTTCTTGGTAGTGCCGTAAACCCAGTGCTGCGGGAAGGCAATAGCGATCGCCGGGTCGCCGCTGCCGTTAAAGAATATGCTCGGCACAATCCCCACAAGGTCGGGGAATGGACAAAGAACTCCAAATCCCACGTCGCCCACATGGATGAGGGAGATTTCTATGGCAGTGAGCAATCGGTCGTTATTGAACAAGCGGGCACCCTGAAAATTGAACATCAAGGCACCGATGGCACCGTCACTGTTCTCAAAGAAGCCATTCCCGTGCTTGCGGGTGAGGTGGTCGATGCTGCGGTGATGAGCGTTAAGGCCCTGCGCGCTTTCTATGAAAAAGAAATCGCCGCCGCTAAAGCCGAGGATATTTTATTGTCCCTGCACGTCAAAGCGACGATGATGAAGGTGTCTGACCCGATTCTTTTCGGTCACGCCGTCACCGTTTACTACAAGGACGTTTTTGCGAAATATGCCGATACTTTCCAAGCCTTAGGTGTTAGCCCCAATAACGGTTTAGGGGATGTTTACGCCAAAATTGCCAATCTTCCCCCAGCAGAAGAAGCGGCGATCGCAGCGGATCTCCAAGCGGTTTATGACAAGCAACCCCGGTTGGCAATGGTCAATTCCGACAAGGGCATTACCAACCTCCATGTGCCCAGTGATGTGATCATTGATGCGTCGATGGCGGCAGCGATTCGCACCTCCGGGAAAATGTGGGGAGCCGACGGAAAACCCTACGATACCAAAGCGATGATTCCCGACCGTTGTTACGCCACCATGTACCAGGCCTGCATTGAATTCTGTCAAGAAAATGGCGCTTTTGACGTCAAAACCATGGGCAGTGTCGCCAACGTGGGACTAATGGCGAAAAAAGCCGAAGAATACGGTTCCCACGATAAAACCTTTGAAATTGCCGCCGCTGGTCAAGTGCGCGTCATTGATGGGCAGGGCAATATTCTAATGGCGCATCCCGTAGCAAAAGGCGATATCTGGCGGATGTGTCAGACCAAGGATGTGGCGATCCAAGATTGGGTGAAATTGGCCGTTAATCGCGCTCGCCTCACAGGGAATCCCACCGTATTTTGGTTAGATGAAAACCGTGCCCACGATGCCAAAATTATCGCTAAGGTTAAAGAGTATTTACCCCAGCATGATCCGAGTGGTTTGGATATTCACATTCTCCCGCCAGTGGATGCGATGAAATTTACCTGCGCCCAAATTAAAACTGGTCAGGACGTCATTTCGGTTACGGGAAATGTGCTGCGGGACTATCTAACGGATTTATTCCCCATTCTCGAACTGGGCACGAGCGCTAAAATGCTCTCGATTGTGCCGTTGCTGGCTGGGGGTGGTTTGTTTGAAACGGGCGCAGGCGGTTCTGCACCGAAGCACGTCCAACAGTTCCTCGAAGAAGGCCACTTACGGTGGGATTCCCTAGGGGAATTTTTGGCGATCGCCGTTGCCCTCGAAGACCTCGCCCAGAAAACAGGCAATGACAATGCTCTCGTTTTGGCAGAGGCCTTAAACAAAGCCAACAGTCAGTACCTCAACAACGATAAATCTCCCTCCCGCAAGGTGGGCGAAATTGATAACCGGGGCAGCCATTTTTATCTGGCGATGTATTGGGCCCAAGCCTTAGCGGAACAGGACAAAAACCTCGAATTAAAAGCGAAATTTGCCCCCTTAGCCCAAGCCTTAACGGAAAACCAAGACAAGATCGTGGCGGAGTTAAATGCGGCTCAAGGTCAATCGGTTGATATTGATGGGTACTATTTTGCTAATTCTGAAAAAGCGAGTCAGGCCATGCGTCCTAGTGAAACTTTAAATCAGGCGATCGCCACCTTGATTACTGCTTAAAAACCCAATTTTTCGAGGATCGGCTTCGTGGAAACAAAATATTTTCTGAGGCCGATTTTTTGATCACTGGTTTATCTAGCAAAAAAGATATACTAGGAATAATTTTAAAGCCCACGAAAAAAGCGATGGATTTGCTCACAGTTCAAGAAGCGCAAAATAAACTCCAGCGACTCATTGATGAAATTGCTGATAGCCATCAACCGATTGTGATTTCTAGTGAACACAATAAAGCTGTGATGATTTCACAAGCTGATTGGGACGCGATCCAAGAAACCCTTTATTTAGTCAATATTCCAGGCATGAAGGCATCCATTCAAGAGGCAGCCAGAGAACCTCTAGAAGAATGCATTGCCTTGGAGAATCTGGACTGGTGAGCTGGAAAATAATCTTGTCAAAGCAAGCAGCTAAAGACGCCAAAAAAGTTGCATCTGCTGGTTTGAAACCAAAAGTTCAAAAAACTTCTGGGAATTCTCCAAGAAAACCCCTATCAACCTCCCTACGAAAAATTAGTGGGCGATTTAAAAGACTATTATTCACGCCGCATCAACATTCAACATCGTCTGATTTACCAAGTTTTAGAATCCGAGAGAATGATTAAAATTTTGCGGATGTGGAGTCACTACGAATAAACATTTGACTCTTTTCTTAAAAACCCAACTTTTCGAGGAGCGGCTTCGTGGAAACAATATGTTTGCCGAGGCCGAGTTCCTTAGGAGAAATGCCCAATGCAAGAGCTACTAATTGGGGCAAATGGAGCACAGGAATTTCCAATTTCTGGCCAATGACTTTTTCGACTTCTGGTTGGCGCGAGTCTAAATTGAGATGACAGAGGGGACAGGGGGTCACAAGGCAATCTGCCCCGGCGGAGATCGCCGCTTGTAGATGTTTCCCTGCGAGACGAAACGCTTGTTCTGTGGCATAACTAGAGAGGGGCCAACCACAGCATTGGGTGCGACCATCATAGATAATTGGCGTTGCCCCAACCGCCGAGAAAACAGACTCCAGAGAATGGGGCTGGACAGGGTCATCAAAGGGAAGACTATTTTGAACCCGGAGGAGATAACAGCCATAAAAGGCGGCACATTTGAGTCCTCGGAGAGGCTTAATTACTTTTTGGGTGAGCTTATCAAGGCCATAATCTCCCACAAGCGCCCAGAGCAGATGTTTGACTTCGCTAGTGCCTCTGTAGGGTGAACAGTGGGATTCACTCAGGAGATGATTGACCTGAGAAAAATAATCTGGATTATTGTCTTTGGCTGCTTTGAGGCGTTCATCGACATGGCCGATTACCCCTTGGCAGGTGCTGCAGTGGGTTAGTAAGGGTAAATTAAGCGATTCAGCCAACGCGATGTTGCGGGCATTGACGCTATCTTCTAGGAGTTGGGATTCTTCTTTGTAGGTGCCAGAGCCACAACAGGCGGCTTGCTTGAGTTCGATTAATTCAATGTCGAGGGCTTGGGTGAGGGCCGCCGTGGAGAGGTACAGTTCCCGACAGGCTCCTTGGGCGACGCAACCGGGAAAATAAGCATAGCGCAACATTTCAGCCAAACCTTAAAATCTTGGAGGATGTAGATTGATCTTATCGTTGGTCGTTTCGTAGTCTGTGAAAATAGTTATGTTTTGTTATGTCTAATGGTCTTTCTGCTTTGAATACGGATTTGGCGATCGCCCTCCAGTGGGGACAATTCCAGGCGCGGTTTTTTGGCCAAGTGGCCCACGAATTGCGATCGCCCTTGAGCACGATCATGGGGCTGCAGCAGCTCATTTTGAGTGATTTGTGCGAAAGTCCTGCTGAAGAACGGGCCTTTATTGCCGAAAGTTATGCCGCCAGCCAAAAATTACTGGGGTTACTTGATTTGGCGATCGCTGTTTCAAAGTTAGATTATGGTCAAAGTTCGAAACAGGCGGAGTGGTTTGATCTCGAAATGCTCCTCGCAGAACTAGAAAGCCTGCTCAGCGTAAAAGCTCAGAATAATAATTTGCGCTTGACCATTGCCCATCCGGTCGGCGCTACCCTGGATATTTTTGGCGATCGCCACCATCTACACCAATTTTTCCTCACCCTCATCGACACCACCCTACAACGGGCTGAACAAGGCACAATTCACCTCAGTTACGGGCTACAGCAGCCCAATAAAATCACGTTTCAACTGACCTCAACCCAGACCACGGACTTTTGGTGTGAAACCCACGTGCCGGATTTAACCCTAGGCGATCGCCCAAGCCTCGAAGAAGTCCAACAACTAGCCCAAGCCCTTGAATTTTCTCCGGCTCTGAAGTGGCAACTGTGCAAAAAGCTGTTGGCGAGCTACGGGGGGACCCTGACCCGCCATTACCAAGACCATACTATGCAGGTAATGGGGCAGTTTCCTCAACCGCACAGGTAATCACGCTGATCGGATGCTCGTGGTTGTGGAGCACCATGGTAGTCGTCGCATTTTCTTTAAAACCGATGCGCTCATAAAACGTCTGTTGGTGGGTCGTCATCAAATAAACCCGCTCGACTCGGCACATCCGTGGGTGGCTAATCAGCGTTTCCACTAACTTACGGCCTAGGCCCAACCCTTGATAATCCGGGTGGATCACCACATCCCACACCGTCGCCCGAAAGACACCGTCTGAGGTTCCCCTCGTAAACCCAATCAGGCGATCGCCATCCCACACCGTCACCACCGGATCACTGTAGGCGATCGCCGTTTCTAGATCCGCCAAAGAGCGTTCCCTCGCCCAAAAGGCCGTCGCGTTAAACAACGCCTGCAACTGCACCAGATCAACCCTGGCTTTATCCACAGAAAACAAAATATTGCTGCAATCCGAAATTTTATTCATAGCCTTTTAGACGCAGAGGGAATAAAACAAAAACACCCAGGGCAACCCCTTTCCTTGTCCCACGGGAATGTTCTAGGACAGGCGGATCGCGAGTGCAAAAGAAAAATAGCTAAAAAAGCTACCCATTCTAATTAACCCATTAGCAATCTTAACCTGAAAAATTTGTCCATCATTGTAACCAGTTCCGCCATACATCCGGTGATGAATTGTTGATTTTTAGCTTTTTCCCCAGAAAATAGCGATTTTCCAGACTGCTGTCCAAAAATCCTTAAATCTGCCCAAATCCCGTCAGACCCTGATCCCAGCCCCGCCATACTTCCCAAGACTTTGCTAAGGAGTGATGTTAGAATTTATTGCCATAGCTAGGGGTGTCTGTCATAGGAATCAGACTGAGATAGTCCCTTAGAACCTGAGACTGGGTAATACCAGCGTAGGGAAGCTGTTAATAGAGGATTAAAACAATATGAGAGCTGATTGGGTCGCCAAACGGCAAGGTCAAAGTAACGTCTCCCAAATGCACTACGCACGCCAAGGCGTTATCACCGAAGAAATGGACTACGTGGCGAAGCGTGAGAATCTTCCCGTTGACTTGATTCGCGACGAAGTGGCCCGGGGTCGCATGATTATCCCGGCCAATATCAATCACACCAACCTCGAACCGATGTGTATCGGCATTGCTTCGAAATGCAAAGTCAATGCAAATATCGGTGCGTCCCCCAACTCCTCTGAAATTAATGAGGAATTGGCCAAGCTGCAACAGGCCGTTAAATATGGCGCGGATACTGTGATGGATCTCTCCACCGGAGGCGGCAATCTGGACGAAATTCGTACCGCCATTATCAAAGCCTCACCAGTGCCCATCGGGACAGTGCCCATCTACCAAGCCCTAGAAAGTGTCCATGGCAACATGGAAAACCTCACGGCCAATGATTTTCTGCACATCATCGAGAAGCACGCCCAGCAAGGGGTGGACTACATGACCATCCACGCTGGGATCTTGATCGAGCATCTGCCCCTCGTGAAAAACCGGATTACGGGGATTGTGTCCCGTGGTGGTGGGATTCTTGCCCGTTGGATGTTGCATCACCATAAGCAAAATCCCCTCTATACCCACTTTGACGACATTATCGAAATCTTTAAGCGTTACGATGTGTCCTTCAGCCTTGGGGATTCTCTGCGCCCTGGCTGTACCCACGATGCTTCTGATGAGGCGCAACTCGCTGAACTGAAAACCCTCGGTCAACTGACCCGTCGCGCTTGGGAACACGATGTCCAAGTGATGGTAGAAGGCCCTGGCCACGTCCCCATGGATCAGATCGAGTTCAACGTGAAAAAGCAGATGGAAGAGTGTTCTGAAGCGCCTTTCTATGTGCTCGGCCCCTTGGTGACTGATATTGCGCCTGGCTATGACCACATCACCTCGGCGATCGGGGCAGCAATGGCTGGCTGGTATGGCACGGCGATGCTCTGCTATGTCACCCCCAAAGAGCACCTCGGCCTACCTGATGCAGAGGATGTACGGAATGGCCTCATCGCCTATAAGATTGCGGCCCATGCGGCAGATATTGCCCGTCATCGTCCTGGGGCACGCGATCGCGATGATGAGTTGTCCCATGCTCGCTATAACTTCGATTGGGAGAAGCAGTTTGAGCTTTCCCTCGATCCGGAACGCGCCCGTGAGTACCACGATGAAACCCTTCCGGCAGACATTTATAAAACTGCGGAATTCTGTTCCATGTGTGGCCCTAAATTCTGTCCGATGCAAACGAAAGTTGATGCGGATGCGTTAACGGAACTGGAAAAGTATTTAGCTAGTACTGCCGCCAAGGAAGAACTCGCCAAAGCTTAAGCCTTATTTATGGGGTGCGTTATTGCAAAATAATGCACCCTATACTCACATTTCCTGCATGAAATTCACACAATATTTTTTAACGACGAGACAACGTCCGGATCGAAGCTTAATAAAATTAGAATGGATTGAGTTCGTGATCCTAAATCCCGAAAAAGAGCAAATCCAGGAAGATGGACGTATCAAGAGATGGGCAAGAATTCATAAAATGGATAACCGGGCATTGAGGGTTGTTTTGCTTCAGGATGGAGAAACTATTCACAATGCCTTTTTTGATCGGAGTTTTAAAAAATGAAGATTCAATATTTTCAAGATACAGATACTCTATATTTAGAATTCAATCAAAATCCGATTGTAGAAACGAAAGATATTAACGAAAATACCCTCGTCGATTTAGATCAAGATGGCAAAGTTTGCGCAATCACTATCGAGCATGCTCAAAGCTTAACAAATTTAAATGCTTTTTCTTTTGAAACTATTATCCCAGATATGCTCCTCGCCTCTTAAAAAATTATGGAATTTATAATGATTGCAACATTTTTTAGGATGTATCATAGGAAGAGAATTGATCGATGTAAAGTATTTATCTAACAGTTCTGCAAAAGAAGAATTAGCTAAAGCTTAAATTCAAGCCACCTCAAATTCCCGTGAGGAGTGAATGGCTAAATTGACTTCTTGTTATCATGTTAGAAAAGCAAAAATATGAAATTTAATACTAAAAATTTTGATCTAACGCAACTTCCAAATTCAGAAAATGAGAAGTTCGAGTTTAAATCAAGCCGCACCGATGATAATGAGCTTAGGAAGAAAATAGGTTGCGCGGCTTCAGGTTTTGCTAATTCTGGAGGGGGTTATTTTATTGCTGGCATTGATAAAGATGGCAATGCTGATGGTGGTATTTCTCTTAAAGTCGGAAAAAAAATAGACAACAAGATCGACGTGATTGGGTCGATCAGATTATCAATAGTTTAGATCCAAGACCTGAGTATGAAATCCACTTTATGACTGATTGTATGGATAGAGGAAATATTGATGAAGGTAAGGCTGTTTTATTAATCTGTATAGATAGTAGTAATATTGCTCCGCATATGGCTCCTGATCATTGCTACTATATTCGCGCAGGTGCTCACACAGTCAAAGCTAGTCATTTTATTCTTGAAGCAATTCGTGCAAAAAGATACTTTACCAAACCAAAGCTACAACATTTATTAAGACTGCATCCAAATAAGCCGGGCACTATTCAATTAGGGGTAATTTCAGTTACAGGCTCAGTCGCACTTAATGTTCAAATTTCAATTCAGCCCGTACCAAAACTTTGTGAGGAAAAACTATTTCCTATTCAAATTGCTTTAATTGATCAAGACAATCCATGTTTTCTAGATCTCGCTTTGTATAGTAATATTGATATAGTATCTGATCTTAATACATCTATTAAAATAACTTACTGTGATTTGTCTGGAAATAACTACGAATATGAAGCAACAGAGATTTTCAAGAATTCACTACCACCTATGATACTTGGCAAAGAAAATCTTGAAGAAATTGCAAAGTCCCTCAAATCGATTGATAAGAAATTGGAAAGTTTAAAACTAATCGAGAAAAAGCTCGAAAGGTTCTTGCCTCAAAAAACCTAGAATTTGCAGTCATTGTTTGACAGATCCTTTAGGGTTAAAATGTAACGCGCCTTTTTTGATTATCTGTTTAGTTGAATGTTCATTACGCTTCGTTAACACACTCTACGGTTTGTTTTTTATTCGTTTCAGATGCTTTCGGATTTTTCGATAGTTTCGATGTTGCCCCAATCGGGTAGATAAATGTCTTCTGCGATGAAGCAATAAACTCCAAAAGTAGTTATGATAATTTATATATTCTCTGTATGAAAACACAATGTTGATCCAAATTGATGACAGTAAAACAAAAGAGCTATTAACAGAAATCATGATTGATCTGATTCAAAATCGTCAGGAAGTCATTCGAGAAATTTTCCTTGATGCCCTTGAAGAAGTGGGACTCGGAAAAGCAATCATTGAAGGTAGACAAAATGATTTTGTGAGCGAGGAAGAGATCTTTACTTTGTTAGATGAAGAATAATGGAAATACTGTTTGAATCTCGCTTTCAAAAAGATCTCAAAAAAATTAAAGATAAAAAAATTCGCCAAAAAGCCAAAGAAGTTATTTTACAGTGTAAACAGGCCGGACAATTAAACGAAATTAATAATCTCAAAAAAATGCAAGGCTATCAGACTTTTTATCGCATCCGGCTAGGTGATTATCGCATTGGCATTGAACTTTCGGAGAATACATTGATTTTTACCCGCTTTTTGCATAGGAAAGAGATTTATCGATTTTTCCCATAGGCCATGAAAGTGGAGTGATATTTTTGGGCTACCTTGGCGATCGCCTTTTTAGGGAGTCAACGGACAACCCTGGTCACGAGTGAAGGAAACAACACTATGACGCGCATAGGGTTCTGCCTTGGAGGTCTTTAGCAATGTCAATGCGGATTTTTATGGCGCTCATTTGGGGATGGCTCGCGAAAATCGACGGCAATATAGAGGATGGCCCATTCTTGGTGCTCAACGGCATAGTCATTGATTCACACAAATTTTCTACTCTGAGTCCTTCTACCGTTTCCTCACTAATATCCCATGGATAAAGTCGAGCTAAGCTTGTGGGCAAGTTTTTGTATCTTTGCTCGCAGATTTGCTTTCTTTGCCTATGGTTTTTCAGCGTGGTATCGTCCTCTGTCTTGGATATCTAATTGGTCTTGGTTTAACGGGATTTTGGGGGCCACTGAACCCGCAACCTTCTTTGCTGCAGTGGGGGTTATTGGTTGGGACGATCGCCTTGGGGACAATCCTCGCAACAATTTTTCTTCCCCGTTATCTCTGGCAAGTGCCGCGCCGCTTCTGGCCGATGCTGGGATTGGTGATGCTGCTGGCTGTAGTTTATAGTCAAGGGCGTCTACCCCGTCCGGCGACCAATGGTCTCTACAGTCTCACCCAAAGTCAGCCCAGTTTATTACAAAGTCCCGTAGAAATCCAAGGGAAAATTTACCGCTCCATCACCACACAAGAGCCAGACAAACAACGGTTTTGGTTTCGGGTGCAAGATGTAAAGTTAGGGCAAAATGTTGCTCCCCAAAAAGAAAATTTATATGTCACGTTAAGCGGAGATTTTTCTCAATTTAAGCTTGGCGATCGCCTCCAGTTGACAGGGCGTTTATACAAACCCCAACCGCCCCAAAATAAATTTGCCTTCAGTTTTCCGGATTACCTACGCCAAAACAATACTTTTCTGGGTTTTAGTGCTTGGGAAGCGGCATTAATTCGGCGAGAAGAGTCGCTCACAGAAATACTACGCCAACGGATTCAACGAAGCCATCGGGAATTTTTACCAGACAAACCCGCTAGCTTGCTCAGTTCTATGGTGTTGGGACGTCAGACCACCAATTTAGACCCCGAAATTTATGATTTGTGGGTCAAAGCGGGCTTGGCCTACACCGTCGCCGCGTCTGGGTTTCATGTGTCGCTGTTGTTGGGGGTCGTGCTGTGGCTCCTGCGTGATCAAGAAGAGAAAACACAATTCTATGGCGCGGCAGGAACTTTACTTGGTTACGTGCTGCTGACGGGTTTCCAGGCTTCGATTCTCCGGGCGGCCTTAATGGGGATGGGGGGTTTAGTGGCCCTAGTGCTTGATCGCAAGGTCAAGCCCATTGGTCTTTTGCTAGTGACGGCAACGGTGTTGCTCCTCATTAAACCGCTATGGCTGTGGGACTTGGGCTTTCAACTCAGTTTTTTGGCCACCTTTGGTTTGTTTACGACCCTAGAACCGATCCAGAAAAAGCTAGATTTTCTTCCCCCAACGGTGGCAACGGCGATCGCCATTCCCATGGCCGCCAGCCTTTGGACATTACCCTTACTGGCCTACAAATTTAATGTGATCGCCACCTACTCGATTCCCACCAGCATTGTGCTATCGCCCATTATTGGCCTGGTCAGTTTGGGCGGTATGGTCAGCGGTGCCGTCGGTCTATTCAGCCCAGAACTTGGTGGGGCGATCGCCTATGGGCTGGGTTGGCCTTTGCGAGGGATGATTTGGCTCGTGGAACAGGTTGTGGCGTTGCCTGGGAGCCAAACGAGTGTCGCCGCGCTACCTTTGCCGCAACTGCTTGTTTTCTATGGAGTGATGCTGTTGATTTGGCGCTCTCCCTGGGCCCAAAAACGGGCCAAGCCCCTGATCAGCGGTTTGTTAATCTTTTTCATTACAGTGCTGGTTTATCGTCACTTCAATACCACTCAAGTGACGATCTTTGGCGATCGCCAAACCCCTGTAATTGTCGCTCAAGCGGGCGGTAAAACCCTGGTAATTAATGTCGGTTCCCCTGGATTTTGGGAATATACCCTCGAACCTTTTTTACGTCGCAGCGGCCTCAATCAAATTGATGGCTTGCTTTCCCTGACGCCCCCCGACCCCGCCGCCCAAACCGTTGATTTTTCCGGTGAACTGCCTATCAAACAGCGTTTTTCACTCCCTCAATCTCCAACCGATAAGGTTACAATCCTCCGCCCCCTCGAACCGAAACGCCTCGGCCCAATCCGCTTGCAACTCCTTCAGGAAGATCTGCATATTTTAGAAATTCGTCTCCAGGGCCAAGCTTTTTATCTCCTCAGCAAACAAACTGCTGACGCCGACTTTATTGCCCAGTGGAATCCGGCCATTCTCATTGCAAAGGCCGCTGATCTCGATTTCAAAATCTGGCAGACCCTCAAACCCCAAAAGGCGATCGCCATTGGTTCTCCCCAGGGTCATTTTTTAGCGCCCAACCGCATCGTTTACTGGAGCGAAACCGACGGCACGATTCAATGGACGCCCCGCCAGGGTTTAAGCAGCCTTGCGCCCAATCTCCCCTAGGCCCAAAGCCTTTTCCTGAGCCAGTTTATGCCCCAAAGACTGTGGTAAAATAGGAGTCTATTTGACCGAAAAAATCCAGTTAAAAAACGCAAAATAATCTTCCTTAACGTCTTTTTCTCTGGTTTTTAACCTTTTTTGACCTAGCGGAGCCGAAATCCTATGACCTCCCCCCAGGAGCGCATTATTCCCACCGATTTAAGCAATGAAATGTCACGCTCGTACCTAGAGTACGCCATGAGTGTGATTGTGGGGCGGGCGTTACCCGATGCACGGGATGGCTTAAAACCCGTACACCGTCGTATTTTGTATGCGATGTATGAATTGGGTTTGACCCCAGATCGCCCTTTCCGGAAATGTGCCCGGGTCGTGGGGGAAGTCCTCGGTAAATATCACCCCCACGGGGATACAGCGGTCTATGATGCCCTGGTGCGCATGGCTCAGGATTTCTCCATGCGAGACCCGCTGATCAATGGCCACGGTAATTTTGGCTCCATTGATAACGACCCAGCGGCGGCCATGCGTTACACCGAATGTCGGCTCCAGTCCTTGGCGACCAATGCCCTGCTGCGGGATATCGAATCAGAAACCGTTGACTTTGCGGATAACTTCGATGGCTCCCAACAGGAACCCGTTGTTCTCCCTTCTCGGATTCCCCAGCTTTTGGTGAATGGTTCTTCGGGGATTGCGGTGGGGATGGCGACCAATATCCCGCCCCATAATCTTGGGGAAATTATCGATGGGGTGACAGCGCTGATCCACAATCCTGAGATCACGATCAAAGAATTGATGCAATTTGTCCCGGCCCCTGATTTTCCGACGGGGGCACAGATTCTCGGTCGTTCGGGGATTAAAGATGCTTACATGACGGGTCGGGGTTCGATCACCATGCGGGGAGTCGCAGAAATTGAAACACTCCGCCAAAATGGCCGGGAAAAAGAAGCAATTATCGTCACCCAGCTGCCCTACCAGACCAACAAAGCGGCGCTGATCGAACGCATTGCCGATATGGTCAACGATAAGAAAATTGATGGCATCTCTGATATCCGCGATGAAAGCGATCGCCAAGGAATGCGGATTGTCATCGAACTCAAGCGCGATGCTTATCCCCGTGTTGTTTTAAATAATCTGTATAAACATACGCCCCTCCAGGCCAATTTTGGCGCGAATATGCTGGCCCTGGTGAACGGCGAACCCCAACTGCTCAACCTGAAGCAATTCCTCCAGGTGTTCCTGGATTTCCGGGTGGAAGTAATTACCCGGCGCACCCGCTACGAACTGCGCAAGGCCCAGGAACGGGATCACATTCTCCAGGGATTACTCATTGCCCTCGATAATCTCGATGCGGTGATTCACTTGATTCGCCAGGCAGCGGATACGGCGATCGCCCGTCAAGGGTTAATGGACGGCTACAACCTCAGCCAAGCCCAGGCCGACGCCATTTTACAAATGCAATTGCGTCGCCTCACGGCCCTAGAAGCGGACAAGATCGAAGCAGAACACCAGGATCTGTTGCTGAAGATTACGGATCTCGAAGATATCCTCGCGCGTCGGGAACGGGTTTACGCGATTATCGAAGCAGAGCTCACCGAAATTAAGACTATCCACCAGAGCGATCGCCGCACAGAATTGGTCTTGGATGACGGCGATCTCCAGGATATTGACCTAATTGCCAATGAGCAAGCGGCTATTTTGCTCACCGAACAGGGCTATATCAAACGCATGCCCGTGGCCACCTTTGACGCCCAAAACCGCGCCACTCGCGGCAAAGCCGCCACCAAAATGAAGGAAGACGATGGCGTCGATCACTTCCTCACCTGCTGCGATCATGACCATGTGCTGTTCTTTACGGAGCGCGGCGTCGTTTATTCTCTAAACGCTTATCAAATACCCCAGAGTTCCCGCACGGCCAGAGGTTTACCGGCGATTCAACTGCTCCCGATCCCGAAGGATGAAAAAATTACAGCGATGCTGGCGGTGAGTGAGTTTACCGAGGATGAATACCTCGTCATGCTCACCCAAAACGGCTACATCAAAAAAACCGCCCTGTCTGCCTTTGCCAAAATTCGCTCGAACGGTCTAATTGCCATTTCCCTCGAAGATGGGGATGAACTCCGTTGGGTACGCCTCGCGCGACAGGAGGACAGCATCATTGTGGCCAGTAGTGAAGGAATGGCGATCCACTTCCAGGCTGACCATAATCAGCTGCGTCCCTTGGGCCGCTCTACGAGAGGCGTGCGGGCGATGAAACTCAAATCCGACGATGACAAATTGGTGAGCATGGACATTGTGTCGTCTCAAATTACGGCGGCGATCGCCGCTGCGGATACAGCAGAAGACGAAGACGATAACGAAGAAGTCACCGAAAATGTTGACCAGGGGCCTTGGGTCATCGCCGTAACCACAAAAGGCTTCGGCAAGCGGGTACCCGTGGGACGGTTCCGCCTGCAAAACCGTGCGGGGGTCGGCCTCCGGGCGATTAAATTCAAATCTAAGGCAGATCGGTTGGCTTCCCTGAGAATTGTCAATCCCGAAGATGAACTGATGCTCGTCACGGGGCGCGGCATTATGATCCGTCAGGCTGTGGAGTCGATTTCGCTCCAATCCCGCAGTGCTACGGGGGTCAGAGTACAACGCCTGGATGGGGATGATGCGATTGTGGCAGTGGCCCTAGTACCGCCCCCAGCAGAAGAAGACGGTTTAGAAACTGTGGATATTGCCGCCGAGGAAGACAATTTAGACATGGTGGAGGTCACAGCTGAGGAAGAATAACCTCTCCCAAGGGAAAACACCCTCCGCCTACGGCACCTCCCTTAGGGAGGATTTTTTTGTTACTTAATGCGGGGGTCAAGGAAACGGTAACTTAGATCGGCGATCGCATTAAAGATCACCACCAAGGCCGCATAGATAATCGTGATGCCCATGATCACGGGGGTATCGTTGCGGTTAATGGATTCAATGAGTAGCGCGCCGATCCCTGGCACCCGAAAAATTTGTTCTGTCACCAAGGCCCCCGTCACAATGCTCGGCACATCAATGGCAATCAGAGTGACAACGGGAATCAAGGCGTTGCGCAAAATATGTTTGCGGAGCACGGCAAATTCCCCCAAGCCCTTGGCATAGGCCGTCCGCACATAATCCTGGGGCAACTCTTCGAGGATCGCATTGCGCACAAACCGGGTCAAAATCGCCGTTTGGTACAACGCAAGGACGGTGATCGGCAGGATCGATTGCTGGATCTGCTGCCAAAAACTCTGAAAATCATTAACCACCAGGGTGCTGTTGTACAGTGAGGGGAGCCACTGCAATTTCACGCTAAAGACAATGATCGCCAGCAAACCCGTGAAAAAAGTGGGCAGAGAATACCCCAAAAAAGCAAAGGTGGTGGCCAGTTGATCCAAAAGAGAGTTGCGGCGTAGGGCAGAGATAATCCCCAGGGGTAAGGCGATCGCCACACTCAAACCGTAGGCAAGACCCACTACCCAGAGGGTCGTCGGCAGGCGTTGCCAAATCAGACCCAGCACAGGACTTTTACTGGTGAAAGAATAGCCCAAATTCCCCTGGCACAGCGCCCAGAGCCATTTGACATAACGAAGATAAAAGGGCTGATCGAGACCCAGCGATCGCCGGATATTTTCCCGCACCTCAGCCGTGATCGCCGGATTATTCGCAAACTCACTGAGGGGGTCTCCTGGTGCCAAGGCCAAAATCGTGAAAATCACAAAACTAATGGCAAGCAATGTCCCCAGGGCGATCGCCAAACGTTTTAGAAGAGTGCGCATCACCATCGGCCTCCCCTCTTCCCTAGAGACAACCGACCCCCGGTTCCAGTTGCCATTCCAGGGTATCCCCCACAGCGGTGCCGTCGTGGTAGGCCGCCAAAAGCACTTCGCTGGTTTTTCCCCAGACAATATTGCCCTCGGCATCCAAGGCGATCGCCCCCAGATCCCGTTTATTTACCGTTGCTTCCTGGATTGATTTTTCCATGGCGGTTGGCAAACTTAAACCATCGGTGACCCGAATAACCACCTTCGCCGCAAGGCATTCGTCAATAATGTCTTCCCCAATGCCCGTGCAACTAACCCCAGCCACCTGGGTTGCATAATTTCCCGCAGGCATCGCCGAATCACTCACCCGACCAATGCGTTCTAAACCTTTCCCGCCCGTAGAGGTAGCCGCTGCAACCCGACCATTTTGGTCCAGAGCCACCACCCCAATGGTGCCGCGCCGCGCCATTTCATCCTCCGCAACAACCCCGGCCATACTACTGCGAAAATTTCCCTTACGTTCTTCCAGCCATTCTTCGAGGCGCAAATCAGTCAGAGGATCATGAATGGGGAGCTGTAGTAACCGCACCATCTCTGCCGCACCAACATCGGACAACACTCGATCATCTTCCGTTTGCAACGCCTGGGCCACTTCGATGGGATTTTTAATGCGGCCCACATTAATCACGCCGCTAAACCGTTGGGCCGTACCATCCATCAGGGAAGCGCTCATGCGAATTTGACCATCGGACTGGAGCACCGACCCCGTCCCTGCATTAAACCGTGGTTCATCTTCTAAAAGTTTCGCCCCTAGGATAACGGCTTCCACAGCACTGCCGCCCTGTTCTAAGAAGTCATAAACCTCTTGAACAATCCTGTGGAGCGACTCCCGTACGGCGATTAAGCCCCCTTTGCCCTTGAGGGAACTGCCGGCCCCACCGTGAATAATGAGTTTTGGTTGCACTGTCATCCCGCTGATTCCCCAGAATTTTTAACTAAAAGCAAACGCTAGGAAATTCTATCGAGAAATGTCGGCCCTGCCTACGGTATCAGCCCAACTCCTCAAAAAAAGCGCCCTAGGATTCGACTCTCCTAAAACGCTTTTTCTGAATGAAGGAATGGCTTTAAAACCTAGAGGAAACTCTGGACGTTCTTACAGGTTTCAAAGAAGAAGCGGACATTATCTTCGGGGGTACCAACAAGCACGCCATGGCCGAGATTGAGAATATGTCCCCAATTGCCGGCTTTACGCACGGTGTCAATGATCCGCGCTTTGATGAAGTCCTGGGAACCAAACAGCACACCAGGATCAATATTGCCTTGGACTTTCATGTCTTTACCAAGGCGCTGGCGAGCATCGGCCATATCCACCGTCCAATCGACGCTGACGATATCGACACCAGATTTACCCATGCGTTCTAGGACACCGGCACTGCCACTGATGTACAGAATCAGCGGGAAGTCTGGGTATTTTGCTTTGACTTTGTCCACGACCCGTTTTTGATACGGCAGGGCAAACATATCGTAGTCTTGGGGACTGAGTTGGCCCGCCCAAGAGTCAAACATTTGGATCACCTGGGCTCCACATTCGATCTGGTAGCAAACATAATCGGCGATCGCATCGGCAATTTTTCCAAGGAAACTGTGCAACACAGCCGGCTCAGAAAAGGCCATATTTTTGATGATGGCGTAGTTCTTTGAACTCTTACCTTCAATGGCATAGGCAGCTAGCGTCCAGGGGGCACCGACAAATCCCAGTACCGTCGAGGCATTGCCCACTTCCTGGCGGAGGGTGCCAAGGATTGTTTTGATAAAAGGCAAGGATTCTGCCGGATCAAAGGGGGTCATGGCATCGACCTGGGCCTGGGTGCGGATCGGGTTTTCAATGATTGGCCCTTTGCTTTCGATGATGTCGAAGGGAATCCCCATCCCTGGTAGGGGAGTGAGGATATCCGAAAACATAATTACACCGTCAGGCTGGAATGCATGCCAAGGTTGGAGCGAAATTTCGATGGCGAGATCAGGATTTTCAGAACGTTCCCGGAAGCTCGGGTACTTCTCCCGCAAGTCGCGATAAATTTTCATGTAACGTCCGGCTTGACGCATCATCCAAACCGGTGTCCGCTCAACTTTTTCCCCCCGTGCAGCCCTCAATAAAAGAGGTGTATTATTGCTTTCCGACATGATTTATTAAAATAATTTTTGTGCATTTGTAAGCTTATCATCTCGGTTTGTGAAATAAACTTGAGGCACTATCGTAAGCAGTTAACAATTATTAAGAAATATTGTGAACGATCCTTTCTCTCGTAATATTCAATTCTCTTCTTCGGGCCTCGGCTGTTTTTTGACCTTTATCCTGATTGCGGCGTTACTGACTTCGGTGGGCCTCGGCTGGGTTGTCAATGGGTTTATTATTCTCATTCTGCTCATTCCCGTGGCGATCGCCTTGGGGGTTGTGGGCTTCCAGTGGTGGCTCAAGCGCAATTTAGTAGAGGCAGATTGTCCGGTCTGTGGCTATGAATTTACGGGTTTAAACAATTCCATGGCTCGCTGTCCTAGTTGCGGTGAAGTGGTGCAAATTACAGAAAAGCAATTCCAGCGCCAGACCCCTGAGGGGACGGTGGAGGTGGCCGCTGTGGAAGTGGACGGGCCGCAAGGGACGGATAACGCCGACGCTAAAACGGTGGATGTGCAGGTGCTAGAGCCGGGCGAAGATTAAACAGAACAGGTTATGATCTCTTGGGTATTGGCTTGATTTTCTTTGAGTATGTCCCATCCGCTAACCCGTTTATTCCGCTATGGTAGTCGCTACCGCAAACAGATCAATTTGGCGATCGCCTGTTCCGTTCTGAATAAACTCTTTGATCTGGCGCCTCCGGTGCTGATCGGGGTGGCAGTGGATACCGTGGTACAGCGGGACAACTCCTTTGTGGCCCAGTTTGGCGTCACCAGCATCATCGGTCAATTGGTCGTCATCGGCATTTTGTCTTTCCTGATCTGGAGTGCCGAGTCCATTTTTGAATATTTCTACCAACGTCTGTGGCGCAATTTAGCCCAAAAAATGCAACACAATCTCCGTCTCGATGGTTACGGCCATTTGCAGGAACTGGAGTTGGGCTACTTTGAAGAACGCAGCACCGGGGAACTATTAGCCCTACTCAATGATGATGTGAACCAGTTGGAACGCTTTCTCGATGTGGGCGCCAACGAAATCTTGCAGGTGATCACGACGGTGATTTTGATTGGGGGTTTATTCTTCTACGCGACCCCCTCAGCGGCCTGGATGGCGATGGCGCCGATTCCGATCATCATCTGGGGTTCGGTGGCATTTCAGAAAAAGTTGGCTCCCCGCTATGCCGATGTGCGCGAAAAGGTAGGGGTACTCAGCTCGCGCCTATCCAATAACCTCAGCGGCATCACGACCATTAAAAGCTTTACGACGGAGCATTACGAGCTAGAACGGCTCCGCTTTGATAGTGATGCTTATCTTCAAAGTAATGAGCGGGCGATCGCCTTAAGTGCCGCCTTTATCCCCTTAATCCGGATTGCGATTTTGGCTGGGTTTACAGCGATTCTCTTTTTCGGTGGATTGCAGGTGGAACAAGGAGCCTTGGCTGTGGGTACCTACAGTGTGTTGGTGTTTATGACCCAGCGGTTGCTATGGCCCCTGACCCGCCTGGGACAAACGATGGATCTTTATCAACGGGCGATGGCTTCGAGTAACCGGGTCTTTAATCTCCTCGACACGGAAGTGCAAATTCGTTCTGGGGAAGTAGCCCTACCCACCCATACCGTCAAAGGAGAAATCAAACTCGACAATATTTCCTTTGCCTACTTTGAGCGGGCACCGGTTTTGCAAGATTTTTCCCTCCACATTCCTGCGGGGCAAACCATTGCGATTGTGGGGGCGACAGGTTCTGGGAAAAGTACCATCGTGAAATTGCTCCTGCGTTTCTACGAAATTAACCAGGGACAAATTACTGTCGATGGCCTCGATATTCGCGACATTTACCTCAAGGATCTGCGGCGCGCCATTGGTCTAGTGAGTCAGGATGTGTTTCTGTTCCATGGCACCGTGGCCGAAAACATTGCCTACGGGAACCCCGATGCAACTCTCCCGGAAATTATCCAGGCCGCAAAACTTGCTGAAGCCCACGACTTTATCGAAACTCTGCCCCAACAGTACGGCACCATCGTCGGGGAACGGGGGCAAAAACTCTCCGGTGGTCAACGGCAACGCTTGGCGATCGCCCGCGCCATTTTAAAAGATCCGCCCATCTTGATTTTGGACGAGGCTACTTCTGCTGTGGACAATGAAACCGAAGCGGCGATCGCCAAATCCCTCGAAAAAATCACCCAGCATCGCACCACCATTGCGATCGCCCACCGCCTTTCCACGATCCGCCATTCCGACTGCATCTATGTGATGGATCAAGGCAAAATTGTCGAACAAGGCACCCATGAACAACTCCTTGATCGGCAGGGTTTATACTACAGCCTCTGGCAAGTCCAAACCGGAGCACGTCTAGCAGTTTAACTTCCTTAGGTTTGGGTTTTAGTCGTTCTTTTTGACTTTTATATAATTGAAAAAATCCGTAGAGGTTGCCCAAAATGACTTCCCTAGTAGAAATTGAAGCCGCCATCAAAAATCTGTCTGAAAATGAAATTCGCCATCTCTCGGAATGGATTCAAGCTTATCTTGCTGAGCAGTGGGATCAGCAGCTTGAGATGGATTTCAATGCAGGCAAGCTAGATCAACTGATTGCCAAAGCAGAGGCAGACATTACGAACAATCAGGTAAAAGATTTACATGCAGTCCTTCGCAACCTCTGAGTTCTGGAAAGCCTATAAAAAACTGCCACCAGAACTTCAGGAGAAGGCAAACAATACCTATCATTTGTGGCAAGCCAACCAAGATTATCCCTCCCTTCACTTTAAGAAAGTAGGCAAAAACCTATGGTCAATTCGGATTACCAATAATTATCGAGCTTTAGCCCTAAAAAAAGGGGATGATTACTATTGGTTTTGGATTGGCAACCATGCTGAGTACGAGCGTCTTATTAATTCGTGACAACGGTTAGCTAGGCCAATTGTGGCTGTAATTCAAGAACAGCTTGTCTGGCCCATTGATCTGCCTGCAAAATGTCGTCTAGGGTCGGGTTTGTCTTGTTGTCGTTTTGGTGGCGATCGCAGACCTTTTCGATGAGACGAGGGATATCGAGGAATTCAATTTTTTCTTCGAGGAAAAGGGCCACAGCTTGCTCATTCGCTGCATTTAAAACCGCTGACATGGATCCCCCGGCCCGTCCCGCAGCATAGGCCAAATTCATGCAGGGATATTTATGGTGATCCGGTTCCCGGAAGGTAAGATCGCCCGCCTTCACGAGGTCAAATTGCTCCCAATCGGTGTGAATGCGCTCAGGATAGGAGAGGGCATAGAGCAAAGGCAAACGCATATCCGGCCAACCCAACTGGGCTAAAACCGAGGTATCTTGCAGCTCGATTAGGGAGTGGATGATGCTCTGGGGATGCACCACAATGTCGATGTCGTCGTAATCTTTACCAAAGAGATAATGGGCTTCGATCACCTCTAAACCTTTATTCATCAGGGTGGCAGAATCAATGGTGATTTTTTGGCCCATCGACCAGTTGGGGTGTTTGAGGGCATCTTTGACGGTGACAGTGGCTAATTTTTCTACGGGGAGATCCCGGAAAGCGCCCCCGGAAGCCGTGAGAATAATCCGCTTCAAACCCCCTTCCGGCACCCCCTGGAGACATTGGAAAATCGCGGAATGTTCGGAGTCAGCGGGTAACAGTTTCACGCCATGTTTTTCGATTAAGGGTAAAACCACTGGCCCCCCAGCGATCAGGGTTTCTTTATTAGCGAGAGCAATGTCCTTTCCGGCTTCGATGGCGGCAATGGTGGGTAAAAGTCCAGCGCAGCCCACAATTCCCGTGACGACGCTTTCGGCATCACCATACCGGGCCACTTCGGCGATCGCCGCTTTGCCAGCGATGATTTGGGGTTGGTAATTTAAATCTTTGAGGAGAGATTTTAATTCGGGTAAAAGGCTTTCCTGGCTGGTGGCGACAATTTCCGGGTGGAACTCCCGCACCTGTTCGGCTAGGAGTTGAATATTACGCCCAGCGGCCATCCCCACCACGCGGAATTTATCGGGGTGCGATCGCACAATGTCGAGGGTTTGCGTCCCGATTGATCCGGTGGAACCAAGGATAGAGATGGCTTTAGCGTTGGTCATGATACTTGTTTGCGTGAACCCGTTTGTTGCAGACAATCATCTCATAATCGGGGCTTCGTGGGGACGACTTAAGAGGCGATCGCCTTTGGGATTTCCTCGCTTTTCTGGAAAATTGTGAGTAAAACGCCGAACATCAAATAATGATGTGCCACGGTTTCCAGGCCAACCCGTTCCCCCATCGCTGTCCGTTCCGCCCGGGAATAGAAACGCAATCCCCCAGGCGAAAAGGGAAAACCATCCCCTTGGCACAATTCTCCCTTGCCATAATCCGCTAGATAAAATTGGCCCCCCGGCTTGAGCACCCGCTGCACTTCCCCTAAAACCGTTTTGGGGTGGAGATAGTGCAAAAAGCTAATGGTATTAAACGCCGCATCAAAGGTATTTTCCGAAAAAGGTTGCGCCTCGGCATTCCCCTGGACAAAAGAAAGGCGATCGCCATGGATATTTTTCCGTTGGGCCTGGGCTAACATTTCTGGAGATAGATCCAACCCCACCCCCGTTAATTCTGGATAAAGCTTGCCGAGTCGTTTAAATAATTTGCCCGTCCCACAACCCAGGTCGAGCACATGGCCATCTCTGGGGAAATCAGCATAGGTGAGTAACCGCTTATGGACAGCCTGGTAAAAGGGCGTGGTCAATAAAATGTCGTAATTTCTCGCCCAGCGGTCAAAAAAAGTCTGCTTCCGTTGAAAAAATTGTTCGCTCATGGAGATTTAGCCCAAGAAAACCACAAAGATCCTTTTCGCAGTGTACCGAAGCCCACCAAAAACGGCAGTATAGTAGGACAAATGCGCCCTGACCGTTGACGAGGAGAAAAAATGGGGAAAACACAATTTCAACCGGTAAGCCAGATCCTCGCCCTGGCAAGTTTAGCAACCCTGGCTTTTAGCTCCCAAAGTCTGGCCCAATCCCAAGAGACCTGCGATCTCTCTGGCACTATTTCTCAGATTCTCCAGCGTCCAGAACAGCAACAAACCCAGTGGGGCATTGCGATCCAAGATCCCCAGACCGAAAACCTCTTATTTGAGCACCAAGCCGACACTTTTTTTGTGCCAGCCTCTAACCAAAAACTCCTCACCACTGCCGCTGCCCTGGTAAGTTTTGGCCCAAACTATCAATATCAAACGCCAATCTATACCGTTGGAACAGCTCCCAATCTTGAGAAATTAATTATTCGAGGTGTGGGTGATCCAAGTTTGACCACCGAAAAATTAACCACAGCTCTCTCGCAGCTATCCCAACAGCAAATCCACCATATTGATCAAGTCATCCTGGACAGCAGCCATTTTCCTGAACCTGGGGTTAATCCCACCTGGGAATGGTCTGATCTGAGTTTTTATTATGGTGTCCCCATTACCAGCTTGATGCTCAATGAAAACGCCGTTGTTCTCACGGTTTTTCCCACAGAGTCCGGCCAAACCACAACGGTGGGCTGGTCTGATGATATTGCGGCCCAACAATGGCAACTGGAAAATCAGATGGTGACGGCCCCTGACGATACTCCCTACAGCGGTTCCCTGACCCAAACCTATGGCACGACGACATTAACCCTCACCGGGAAATTGGCCGCCGACGCCATGCCCGACATTTGGGGACTATCGATTCCCGATCCAGACCGCTATGCCCTCGATAAAATCATCCAAATTCTGGGAGAGCAGGGTATTACCGTCGGGAAAAGTTTAACGATGCAAACGCCGATCCTTAACCTAGATCAAGCGCAACCTTTGGGGGCGATCGCCTCTGATCCCCTGGCTGAAATCCTCAAAACCACCAACCAAGACAGCAATAACCTTTTTGCCGAAAGTCTCCTAAAAACCCTTACTGCCGCTGACCGAAACCCAGAAACAATCCTAGAATCTATTGGGGTAAATCCTGCCACCTACCGATTGCGGGACGGCTCTGGTCTTTCTCGCCATAACCTTGTCACTCCCATGGCCTTAATCCAGACCTTGGACGGTATGCTGACCCATCCCCAGGGGGAAACTTACCGGAATTCTTTGGCGATCGCCGGTCGCACAGGCACTCTCCAAAACCGCTTTCAAGATACCCCAGTAGAAAACCAATTCTTTGGGAAAACAGGCACTATGACCCACGTTTCTGGCCTCTCTGGCTACCTCGATCTACCCGATGACAGCACCTTATTAGTCAGTATTTTGGCGAACCAAACCGGCCAATCGGCTCGAATTACCCGTCAAGCCATTGATGATGTTGTCGTCGCCGTCCATGATTGGCACTCCTGTTCCACGACCCAGCCATAACCTCCGCTGTTGATCGAGTACAAGGCGAATATTCAATTTTTCCGATTCAAGTTGCAACAATGACCCCAGACGCCATCTCCGCTACCCTCACTGAATTTTTTCCCGACGCCAAAATTAACCACACAGACAACAAAACTTGGAAAGTACACAAATCCCAAGCCCGGTTTCACCTGCTGGTGAGCCTGTCTAGTGATGGTCAAATGCTGCGGATCTTTGTACCTGTCGCGTCCCAGGACGACGCGGAACCCTATTATGGCCAGTTGCTCGAGAGTAACTTTAATGAAAATAAACTCGTCCGCTACGCCCTCAACCAGGGTTTACTTTGGGGCGTATTTAAATATCCCTTAGAACAACTTGACACCGCTATTTTCCAACAGGTGTTAACGGAAATGGTGGCTTTACACCAACAAAATCTCAGTCCCTTTTTTAATCAACTGGCCGAAGATAAAGTGCGAGAAATTATCCGTGCCGCCAAGTCCCAGGGGCAAAGTATCGAAAAGACGATGCAAACGATTACCCGGTTTTACCAAGAAGGGATTATGGGGGGCCTCGACCAAGAACCCAGGGAACAACAACGGGCTTTATTGGCTTGGCAGCACCAATTAGAACGGCTCTGGGATGAAGAGGAATAGCCACGAAAAAACCTCGTTGGGGTTGAACGAGGTCTTGAAAAAAATTAAATTGCCAAAATTTGCTTGGAAACCAAACAGATTGGATTTATTCGTAGAGCCAAGCTTTGGTGGCAGGTTCCCAGTTGGCCAATTCAGATTCGGAGAACCAGAGGGCAATTTCACTAGCAGCGGTGTCGGGGCCATCGGAACCGTGGATCAGGTTACGGCCGATGTCCACACCGAAGTCACCCCGGATTGTGCCGGGTTCTGCTTCGAGGGGGTTGGTGGCACCGATGATTTTCCGGGCGGCAGCGATCGCCCCTTTCCCTTCCCAGACCATGGCGACGACGGGGGCAGAAATAATGAATTCTACGAGGCTACCGAAGAACGGTCTTTCTCTGTGAACGCCGTAGTGCTGCTCTGCTAATTCGCGGGAAACAGAAACTAATTTTAGACCGACGAGCTTAAAGCCTTTTGCTTCAAAACGACGGATAACATCGCCGACCAAACCGCGCTGAACACCGTCCGGTTTAACCATTACAAATGTGCGTTCCACAGAATTCTCCTTTGGACATATACAAAACCACAGGTCAGCGTAACATAAGTTTTACCCTTCGTTGCGCCTAAAATGGAGTGGGCGATCGCCTTTATTTTTCTAAGAATTTTTTGGGTGATGCCGCTGACTTTTTTCTAGCTGACGGAATTGTGCTTCGAGGGGATCGATGAGATCGGTTTCTGCTTCCACTTGCCACAGGGACAATTCTAAATCGGCGATCGCCGCATCCAAGCTTCCCCCCATTAATTCTTGCTGGAGGGTTTGTAACTGTTGTTGGACGATCGCCGTCCGCAACCGCGTCACATACCAATCTTTTTGCAGTTTAATGTGGTTGATTTTGTCTTCGAGGGCCTCAAGATCGTGGCGTACACCTCGGATAAAGGCTTGTTGTTCTTCCCGTTGCGCCTCCAGTTTCGCCAACATTTCCCCATAGGTTTGTCGTCGGGCGATCGCCGCTTTTGCTAAGGTTTCATCGCCACAATCCAGGGCCAATTTTACCCACTGCTGCCATCGCTGTACCATTGCCGCCATGGTTTTTCGGTGTCGTTCCCCCCGTTTAGCACTCGCCACCGCCTGGGCCACGGCCCGCCGCATTTGGATCAATTTTTTTTCCATGTCCCAGAGGGTCTGCTCCAGGAGGTGCTCTGGATCAGCGGCAGGTTGCCACCATTGTTGAATGCCATCCCAGGTGCGCCGGAAAAAATTCATCGTGCCCAGTGTCCCGCTTACTGACGCGTTTCAACTACTAATCTAGCCCAGGGGGCGATCGCCTCGTTTAGGAAGCTGGCGACAGTTGATGGTAATAAACCTCCGCTGCAATTTTTTGGGCCTTAAATTGACGCATCAGATCATCGGCTTTGGTGGCTGAATCGACTTCTGCCATCTGAATGGCTTGGCCCACGGGGAACTGTCGCACAAAAGCCCCATCAACCACTGCCTGAGCACGCTCCAGGGCGCTGGGACTCGTATTTCGGAAAATCACGTAGTAATATCCCAACTTCAAACCATCGGGGGTGGCCAAAGGTGTCCCCGGAAAGCCCGGCACTGGCGCAAGGGGGGTTGCTATTGCTTGATCTGGAGTCGGGGGAGGCGTTGTGGCACTGGTAGAAGCAGTGGCATCGGCTTCGGTATTTTCGGTGTCCGTGGGTACGCTGGGATCAATGATGCTGAGATTGTCTAGGCGCAACTCGATAAATTCTTGGGAGGCTAAATTAACGGTGCTAGAGGTCGCCGGTGTAGTGGTCTCTGGCGTTGTTGCCGTGGTCTGGGCCGGGGAGGATTCTGCGGCTGTTTCCGGGACTGGGGTCGGGGTAAATAAATCGGGAACGGCGATCGCCAAGGCCACCAATCCACCCCCTAAAATGGCTGCTCCCAAAAAAGCAAGACCCAGTTTCCAACGTGGCGTAGGCGGGGTAACGGGTTGGCTGCTGGCATCTAAACTTTTGAGGAGTTCCTCCGACGATTGCAGGTAATCTTCCGGGGGGGGCGTGGGCTGCTCCCAGGGGGAAAGGGGGCCAGCAACGGCAGTGATGGTCTCGGTAATGTCTGTTTCAGAAGCCTGTGCTGGTTGTTGCGCCATTAATTTGCCATCATCACCCTGATCAAGAGCTGCAGATCCCCCATCGAGGGGCGGTTCTGGACTTGGAGGTGGTGTGAATCGCTCGGATAGTGGCCGCTGTTGTCGATAACGTTGCAATTCTCGGTCTAGATCTAGGTCTAAATTGTCTAAAGCAGCCTGAAAGCTAGCATTTGCGGCGTTAGGGGGGGCTTGATTCATCCGAAAACTCCTACACTCTCAACGGAGAACAATCAATGGGATGGGGAAAGGCGATCGCGGCTCAGTAACCCCACGGTCAAACTAAGGGGTTGGGAGACTCAACTTTCTCTAAAATACTGCATTTTTTTCGGCCGCCGTCAATTGTTCTAAATTGACCTTTTGGGGCCGGATCTTTTTTCCTTTTATCTTAAGGAAATGGCCCCGGCGATCGCCCCAGAATAGACCCTTATTTGATCAAGTTTTGCCGAAAAAGCAAGCTACTGCGGCCCTAGGGCGCGGGAAATAAACGTTAACTTCTGTAATATTTTTTAATCTTTCCGAGGGATAGCCCCTGACTCCCTTATGCTAATCAGTAAGAAATTTTATTTTTTAAAGTCTTCTGATATAACGGAGGTCTGGTTTGACAATTCCTTTATTACAATACGCCCCCTCGAGTCAAAACACTCGGGTAGCAGGGTATACCGTCGGTGGCGACGAGCAGCCTTTTGTTTTTACAACCGATAACGTCATTAGCGATTCTGACTTTGACGTTCTCATCAACGCTGCCTATCGTCAAATTTTCTTCCACGCTTTTAAGTGCGATCGCCAGCAGCTACTCGAATCCCAGTTGCGCAACGGTCAAATCACTGTCCGTGACTTCATTCGGGGTCTGTTGCTGTCGGAAACCTTCATCGATAGCTTCTATAACAAAAACAGTAACTATCGCTTTGTTGAGCAGTGTATCCAACGGGTACTCGGTCGCGATCCCTTCAGCGAACAGGAAAAAATTGCCTGGTCAATCGTGATCTGCACCAAGGGTCTAGCGGCCTTTGTTGACCAACTCCTCAACACTGATGAGTATATGGAAAACTTCGGCTATGACACGGTGCCCTACCAGCGCCGCCGTAGCCTCGCTAGCCGTGAGCAAGGTGAGACACCCTTTAACATCAAGTCTCCCCGTTACGATGCTTACTACCGCTCCCAGTTGGGCTTCCCCCAAGTGGTTTGGCAAAATGCAGTCCGTCGTTTCCGGACTCCCGACCGGGTGCCCCAAGCTGGCGATCCCGCTCTCTTCCTCAACATGGCGCGTTCTGCCCAGATTCCCAAAGTCAACGTTCGGGTTTCCGCCGCAGACATCAGCCTTGCCGCAGTGCCTTACCGCAACTAAGACGGACAGCTTCTAGCACCCCATGGGGTGTTATTGTTTTGTTCTAAAAAATTGAATTACCGTCTTTAATCTTAGTTTGAGCAATTTTATGTTGTTTGGACTGATATTAAGGGGCGGTAATTTTGTTATGGGGTATTGAGCCTTTGTCCAAGCCCCCAAGGGAACAGAAAAAATCTGATTTTGTTTTCAGTCAAAGACTTGGGAAAATAGCAAACGAGACGATAAGTACAGCGATAGGTTTTGCAACAGAGGTGATGACCATGGCGAAGGGGATTGTGATTTTTGATATCGACGGGGTGATTCGCGATGTGAGTCAGTCCTACCGGCGGGCGATCGCCGATACCGTTGAACATTACACCCAGGGGGAATATCGCCCCAGCAATGGTGAAATCGATAGTCTCAAGGCCGAGGCCATTTGGAATAACGATTGGAAAGCCTCCCAGGAACTGATCCGCCGTTGGGACGAGACGATTCCTATCAATTTTAAAGAGCTCGTCGCTTTTTTCCAGCGCAAATACCGGGGTCACAATTTTGATGGGTATATCAACGATGAACCGTTGCTCGTCACCAAAGCCTATTTTGAGGCCCTCACCGCTGCCGATATTGCCTGGGGCTTTTTTAGTGGTGCCATGCGGGGTTCTGCTGAACACGTACTAAAAGGTCGTTTGGGCTTAGAAAATCCTGTGCTCATTGCCATGGAAGATGCCCCCGAAAAACCTGATCCCAAGGGATTACTCGCGGCGATCGCCCAACTCGAAGCCGCATCTGCCCAGACCCCCGTCGCCTACGTGGGAGATACCGCTGCCGATATGCGCACCATTACCAATGCCATCAGCCAGCAGCCCCAACGACGATGGCGAGCCATTGGGGTGATTCCGCCCCACGCCCAGACTGGTGACGACAAGGAGTATATGTATGCCTCTAACTTGCAGGATGTCGGGGCCAATATTGTTCTCCCAGGAGTGCAAGAGCTATTGCCTGAGGTTTTATTACAACTATTTTGACGTTTTTAAAACCCAGAATTTCGAGCAATCCCCCAAGAAAAACAGCCCGGAGGCTGCCTGATCAACTTATTTCAAGTGAGCTAGTTGAAGTGCGTCAGATTGTGACGGTATAAAAAGACATCTCAAAAAGGGTTTTATGATGACAGCGAGACTGGGGAGAAAAATAACCCAGGCAGAAGAGCCATGGGGCTTGATGTTAAAGGGTAGCTGCCCGCTTAATCTTCATGATCTTCAAAGGGATCCTCAAGTTCTACCGAAGGAGGCCCGAAGGCTGTGTAAATCGAAAACCCTGTTACGGCGATCACAACCACCGCAATGCCGATGCTAAGAACTGTTGCAGAATCCATAGGTGTATCTCAGTTTATGATGACTCTTCCTCTATAATATTACGGAACATTACAAAAATCCTTTACGATACACGAATCCTATGGCACAGCGTACTCGGTTGGGAGATATTCTCAAGCCTTTGAATTCTGAATACGGTAAAGTCGCTCCCGGTTGGGGCACCACGCCGCTCATGGGCGTCTTCATGGCGTTGTTTTTAGTATTCCTGCTTATTATTCTCCAGATCTACAATTCTTCTCTGATTCTCGAAGGTTTTGAAGTGGATTGGACTGCCCTTGGTTTCTAAGGATTTGCCAATCACCATTTTTGAAGCCATTTTTCTGCTGAGATCCGGGTCTACCCGGATTTTTTGTGGTCGGTCGCTATAACCAGGGCACAATTTCCCGCAGGGTATCCCGGAGCACTTCTTTCAGACTATCGGCTCCTTCTTTAAAATCATCTTGGGCTTGTTCCCACTGGAGACGCTCCTGGGCATCCTGGCGATCGCCTAAAATATCTGGGTCATTGGGTTTGTACTGGAGCGCTTCGTCGTAGGCATTGATGGCAGCTTGGTACTGACCCGTCGCTTTGTAGGCATTCCCCAAACGCGCCCAAATATCTCCATCGGCATCGTCTAGGCGGAGGGTATTTTCGTAGGCGGCGATCGCCTCGGTGTAATTTTCAGAGTCATAGAGTAAATTTCCTAGACTGCGCCAACTGGGACGATCTTCGCTATTTAGGGCAACGACACGGTGGTAGGCATTGATGGCCGTGGGGCGATCGCCATTTTGTTCTGCGTTCCAGGCGAGGTGATACCAAGCCCGGTCATTGTTAGGTTCGAGGCGAGTGACATTGGCAAAGGCATCCTGGGCTTCGGTGTAATTGCGGAGATTTTCCTGGGCCATGCCGAGGCTATACCAGGCGGGAGCGCGGTCTGGCTCCAGTTCTACCACCCGGATATAGGCATCTTTGGCGTCCCGGTACCGTTGCAGTTTGCTGTAGCTATTGCCCTGCTGGTACCAAATATCGGCGTTCCGGTCGTCAAGCTTGAGGGCCTGCTGGTAGGCGGCGATCGCCGCATTATATTCGGCGCGATTGTGGTGAATCCAGCCCTTCTCAAACCAGGCCCAGACCTGTTGGGAATCTAATCTGAGAAACGCATCGAGACTACTAAGGGCGGCATCGGTTTCTTCTCGACGGAGATGAAGTCGGGCCTTTGTCTCCCAAACCACCGCTTGCCGGGCATCTTCCTGGATGGCGCGGTCGAGAAAAGTTAGGGCTTGGTCGTCCTGTTGGCGATCGCTGGCGATTTTACCTTTGCCCCACCAAGCTTCCCAACGGCGGGGATTAACCTCTAATAGCTGATCATAGGCCCCTAAAGCCGCGTCAAATCGTTCGAGGGCTTGGAGGACTTGGGCCTTTCCCAAAAGCGCTCCTTCATGGTCTGGGACAGTCTGTAAAATTTCTTGGTATTGGGCGAGGGCCTGCTCCAGTTGATTTTGAGATTGGGACAGTTGGGCCTGTTCGTATTGGGCCATCAGGGCTTGGCGCTCTGACCACCACCGCCACCCTGCATGAACACCCAGACCAGTGCCCACCAACGCCGCTAAGCCAACACCGAGAAGGGCGGCCTTGATTGCCTGGTGATTAACGCTCAAACGCTGGTATTGCTGGGAAACGACCGTTGAGAGGTAATTGAGGGGGGCGATCGCCGTTTGTTTAATGTGTTGAATGCTGCCCGTTACGGGTGACAAAACACGGGTGCTCGTTTGCGGTTTCTGCGTCTCCTGGGCCGCCAATGGCTGCAAGGCTTGTTGGGCTTCTGTGGCTGTCCCAAAGCGATCGCGCCAATTATGGTGCACCATCTTAGAGAGAAAGTGCCTGACCTCTGCTGGGATTTCCACTTGATCCTGCCATTGCACTTCCCCGGTTTGGGCATCGAGGGGAATTTTGTCGGGGGCGGTACCCGTCAGGGCCGTAATCGCAATCATCCCCGCCGCATAAAGGTCGCTACAGTAACGGGGATAGCCCTGAATCTGCTCTAGGGGCATATAGCCTTGGGTGCCGATGGCAATGGTGGGGCGACCGGAAGTAGTCGCAAATTGGTGGGTGACTTGTTTAACCGCACCAAAATCAATGAGGCAGAGTTTTTGATCGGCTTGGCGGCGAATGAGGTTACTGGGGTTGAGATCCCGGTGAATTACCTGGTGCTCGTGGACAAAAACCAACAATTCCAGGATTTCTTGCACAAGGGCGATCGCCCCTGCCGGAGGACAGGGAGAGAGCTGCTGGAGTTCTTCCCAGAGACTTTGTCCTTCAATATATTCTTCGACTAAATAAAACTCTTGGCCTTCTTCAAAATAAGCCAGCAACTGGGGAATTTGCGGGTGCTGACCCAATTCATCGAGAATTTTTGCCTCGGTTTCAAACAAACGCCGGGCCGTTGTTAGGGTTTCTGTGTCGGTGGTTTGGGGCTTGAGGAGCTTCACCACACAGATGGGCCGCTTTGGGCGATCGCGGTCTTCTGCTAAAAAAGTCGCCCCAAATCCTCCCTGGGCTAGAGACCGGAGAATATGATAACGTCCGCGCAGGGTGTGTCCGGGGGCCAATAGGGAAGCAGTCATCGGCAGCGGGGAAATAAAAGCAACAGATTAAAATCGCAGGGGCAAGGGTTACCGGAGGACAAAATTTTCAAAAAGATCACCTTGTTCCATAGTAATCGGGACTTTCACAAATCGGGGGCCGTCTCAATTTTGTAAACGATTGGGGGAGAGGTTGAAAAATAGGGTTGATCGCCGAATATCTTGGGTACTGCCGGCACTGGTGAGGGTAAAGGCGCGGAGATGGTTAAAGAAGGGTTTGGCCACATAATCGACCACCCGCAGGATCGGCACTTGGGTTTTGAACAGTTGGGAACCTTGACGCCAATCGGCAAAAAGATAGCCGCTGTTTTCGGGAGGCAGTTGGGCAATGCTGGTCTGGAAATCTTTGTTTTTCAGGAGCGATCGCCCGGTATTAGCTTGGATCGCCCGGCTGAGGGTTTTTACAGAAGTGGCAAAGAGTTCGTACTCGTCAACGCTGAGGTGCGCCCCCCGGACATCGGCATTGAGTTGTACCAGCTCATCTTGGTCTTGGGTATCGATGGCTGTCCAGGCAGTGACGCGGCGATCGCCCAAGGGTAAACGCCCCACACTTAAGCCTTTTTCCTGGGCCAAGCTATCAAAATGTTCAATGACGGGATCGAGGTTGACCTCCGGTTGTCGTTCCGCCACAAAGAGCCATTCCACATCATTGCGTTCGGCATCGGGGACGAGGGCCAGGGCATATTCTCCAGAAATCCACGCGAAAATATCTTCGGGGAGGTCAATGCCGAGGGGATCTTGGATTGCGGCGACCGCCTGTTGCAAGATCTGGGATAAGGGACTTTTCGGATTTAACCCTGTAGTCGCTTCACCCCAGAGAGCGTTTAAATCTCGCCCAGCCACGGCAAACATCGCCTCCTGGGGAATGTAGTTGAGGACATGGGTCGGTGCCGTGGTCGCCCCTGGCATCAGGCTAGGTTCCGTGTCCCCAATCAAAGCCGTTTCCGCCACTAACCCCTCTGGATGAAGACCGATGGCGATCGCCAAGCGTTGTTCGAGGGTCGGTTCTTCTGGGGTCGGATCGTTGGCAATCCAAGCGCTGAGGGCGGGTAAATTCGCCACCATCACGCCAATGTGTTTCCGGTCAATGGTTTCTAGGGCTTCTGTATATTGCGGGTCGTGGCTCAAATTCAAATCTGGCACCTGCACCGTATTAATCGCACTGCGTAGCACCTTTGCTTCGTTGGCAAACAGTACATAATTGCCCACAATCGCACTGGCAAACCGATGGCTGTCCGCCTGGGGAATGACTAAATTGACCCCCTTATATTGATCAAACGTCAAACCCGCTTCCGGGGCGATCGCCTGTTCCGTATAAGAAAGCTGTAGAAATTCCTTAGCTAAGGCCTGATCCCGTGCTTCTACCACCAATAAATAACCTGGCTGCACCCCATTACTCGGATCGCGATCCACATCTAAGGTAGTCACCGCCAAGCTCAACTCGTCCCCCAGCCACGGTTCAACCTGCTTGCTGTAATCTAGCCCCGTCGCACTGAGTAAACTTGTTTTCACCTGTTGTAATTCCGTGAGCGTCGCCCGCCGTTTACCCCAAGGGGTTTGCACGAGGCCCAGGGCGGCTAATTTCTCTGGATTCACCACTAGCGAAAGCATCAATGGCGCTTGCCGGGGAACAAACAAGGCTGCTGCCGGATTCCGCGCCACCCCACCCTGCAACCAAGGTAAGGGACTCTGTTTAAAAATAGCGAACCAACTGCCTAGCCCCACCGAGAGCAGAAGCACCACCAGAAGACCGAGATACACAAAAAAGGAACGAGATTTCATGGGCTGCCTAGAAACGCACGGCATTCATTATCCCATTGTGCTGGGAGGATCGAAAATTCCCGACCGCGAAAAGGTTTATTTACGTTTCTTCGCCTTCCAGGTGCCGCCGTAGCGATAGTTAGGATTATTGGTTGCTAACTCGCGCCGACAATCAGGGCAAACTAACACCCACTGCTCACTCGCATCATATTGAATTCGGTAACGAACTGCCGCAATGGTTTGGCAATAATCACAGTTTTTCTCTCGAATACGCATGACTCAGAACTGAGGCTAAAAAATTTATTTCTTGTTGCATGGCGTTAAGGCTGGGGAAAAATCAGCGTCCAATGACGTTCTGAAGATTGATAAACTTGGGCCTTGGTTAAGCCCGCTTCGGTGGCGATCGCCTCAATTTCAGGCACTGTAAACGCCGCATGGAGCGAATCCCAGAATAATTGCCGTTGACGCGCATCAAAACCCGGCCCCTCGGCAGCAGCAACGATCTGGTCAATGGCGTCGGTGCTATCGGGACGAAATAAATCCCGCACGATAATTTTTCCCTGGGGTTTGAGGAGACGGCCCATTTCCTGAAAACAGGGCAACGGATCAGGTAAATGGTGAATCAGGCTATTGGAAATAATCACATCAAAGCTTTGGCCGGGCCAGGGCAAATGTTTCGCATCGGCATAAACCAACTCGATTTGTGCTGTTAAACCTGCGGCCACAACGTTTTTTTGTCCCAGGGCGAGCATCGACTGCGCTAAATCGGTGCCTTTAATCTGCCATTGGGGGCGCTGTTGCCCTAACAAAATCGGAATTTGTGCTGTCCCTGTGCCCAAATCTAAAACAAAAGCGGTTTCTTGGGGGTAAGTTGTAACCACGAGATCCGCAAAATCTTGATTCACCGCTCGAAAATCCATCGCATCGTAGGCGATCGCCTCGGCGGGATCGTCCATCACTTCCGGTTCTAAAATTCTTGTTAACGCCATCTTTCGTTTATTCCTGAAAAAATATCTCCGGATTGATTCTGATTGTCTAATGTTCTAAAAAATTCGCTACACTGCCGATGTTGAGTATTCGTCTGTAATGTCCTTGTTCTCGCCCTTTCGTCTGATTTCTCTCATCGGTTGCACCAGTCTTTTGAGCCTTGGCGCTTGCCAAAGGATTGACCCGGCCCTCTACGACTGTCAAAAACTTTTGGCGCAAATCCAAAGCACTGTCACGGAAGCCCAGACCCTTGTCCAGAACGAACCAACGGCAGAAGCTCCCCAAACTTTTAATTTTGAGCGTTGGCTCCAGGCGGCCGATGCCCTGAAAATGGGGGCCGAGGCGATCGCCCAACTGCGCTTACGGGATAGCCAGATGAAAACCTACCAAACACAAATTAGCGATATTTACCAACGTCAGGCCGAAGCCACCTATGCCATGGTAAAAGCGCGCCAGGACAAAGACCTAGAAGCTGCCCAAACAGCCCAGTCCCTGAGCCAGACCGCAGGCACCGAAGAACAAACCATCGGCCAAGCTTTGGATGATTATTGCCAAGCCAAATATCAAGCTGTCACCGCTACAGAAGACCCATAAGCCAAGCAAAATTTAAAATGCTTAGGGTTTCCGGGAGGGTTTAGGTTTGCGGGCGATCGCCTGACCCGCCCCATCCTGGGGAAAACCGAGGGGCCGAATCACCTGGTTTTTCCTGGCTGCTTCCTTGGCCTTTAGTTCCGTGTAATCTAGCCAATGAATGCAGTCTACCGGACAGGTATCAATCGCCTCTTGGACGACTTCCTCAGCATCTCCATCCTGGCGATAGGCCCGGGCCCGACCATGTTCTTCTTCGATATAAAAGGTGTTGGGAGCCGTGTGGGCGCAATGTTTGCAGCCGATGCAGGTGGTTTCATCCACATACACCCCTTTTTGGCGCAGCAGGCCACCTAGTTCCGGTTCAAACCCAGACCGTTCTGTGTCATTTCTTAAAAAGCCCCCCAACTCCGGCTCAAAACCAGACCGCTGGGGGGAATTTTCAAAGGTCATACCTTAGCTCCAGCGTTGGACGACGAGGCGAATTGAGCCATCTTCGTTTTTCTGCTGTTCACTGACTTGGAAGCCTTGTTTGTTGGTTTCGTTGAGGATCGTGTGGTAGGCATAGCCCTGGGTAAGACGTTGGAGGAAGCCATCAACGGTTAGGGGTTGCTGCCAATATTGCAAATCCGCGACGAGTTCATATTCATGGCCATTCCAGCTAAAGCCGATGTCGTAGTCATTGTTCTGTTGGATGACAACTTCAGCGGTGCGGCGATCGCCTTTATAACCCCGCACAGCACTGGGGCCTTCTTTCCACTCAATGTCCATGTCCTTGAGGGCAGACTTGAGGGAAGTCAAGTTACGGATTTTGGTTTTGATATTGCTGAAATGAGACATAGGATTTAACGGGGCTATTTATAGAGGTTTGCAGAAAAAATCACCAATTGCTTTGGACGGGGTTCGTCGTCGTTGCAGTTTGGCTTACCGGTTGGGCAAAATATTCCGAGGTTTGTTCTTGGGAGAGAACAACACCCAGTTGCTCTTCGATCGCAGCGGTCACTTCTTGGCATGAAGACCCGACAATGCCTGTGACCTTTTCTTGGACACGGCCATCAGGGTAAATGATGAATTCTAATGTCTCCATGTTCATGGGTGCGCTTCCTCATTGGCATGGTGGGAAAGTTGACCAATTTGGCGGGGGACAATATACAGAATTTTGCCCTTAACTTTCCAGCACATTTGTGTTTACAGCAGTTTAACAAATCTCGACAATGGGGGGGTAGCTTGCCGCCGCAAATCGTAAGATTCCTTTCATTTTT
>NZ_CAWLTV010000063.1:0-91657 GCF_963864045.1 Picosynechococcus sp. NKBG042902
TTGAGGATTAATCACCATCGTTCCCTCCTTGTTGATGTAGCCCCAGCGCTCGCCGACCTGGACTTGCGCTAGCCCCTCTGAGAAATACCAAGCCGAATCAAATTGAGGATTAATCACCATCGTTCCCTCCTTGTTGATGTAGCCCATGCGCTCACCGACCTGGACTTGCGCTAGCCCCTCTGAGAAAGTCCCAGCCCTATCAAACTGAGGATTGATAACTATCGTTCCTTCTTTGTCGATATAGCCCCAGCGCTCACCAACCTTAACTGGCGCCAGCCCCTCTGAGAAAGGGCCAGCAGAATCAAACTGAAGATTGATCACCATTGTTCCTTCTTTATCGATGTAGCCCGCGCGACCACCGGCCCAGACAAGAGCCAGCCCCTCCGTGAAAGGTTCAGAATAATCAGATTGAGGGTTGATCACCATCGTCCCTTCTTTATCGATATAGCCCCAACGATCGCCGACCTTAACTGGCGCTAGCTCTTCCGAGAAAGGTTCAGCCTCATCAAACTGAGGGTTGATCACCATCGTCCCTTCTTTATCGATATAGCCCCAGCGATCGCCGACCTCGATTGGCCAGAGGCCGACCGTTTCTGTCTGTTGATCTGCTTCTGTTTGCTCTGCGGTATTTTCAATAGGATCACCCGTTCCACTACTAAGCTGAGAACAGGCGACGGTTCCTGATGCAGCACCCATCATTAGTAAGGCGGTTAGAACGGAAGAACGGATTTTTTTCTGAAAAAACATATGCCGAAGTGTAGGTTTAAAGTAACTGTAGATTTTTTTGGGAAACAGCTTTGCTGAGGACGCCAGCGAAAAAAAAACGAGAAAGGCCGCAGCTTGGGGGAGAGGAATGCTAAATAAAAAGCTTTTAGTCTGTATCATGAAATACTACTCAGAAGAACATCAAATTTTCTATTGAAAATTTTGACAAAACTTAAAAAAGAGCCTCTATAATACTTTTAAATGTGTATCTTCTGTCCTATAATTAATTGACACAATTCTTAAATCAAGAAATAAAGAGTCATGAATTCGCAAGAAAAATCCTTTTTTCAAAGACTTGATTTCACCCAAAAGCTTTTGGTCGCCACTTTAGCCTTGTCGCTTTTGAATTTTTTGATTCTATTTAGTTTTTTGCCAACTATGTTCCGAATCGATAATCTAACAAGGGAAATAGAAAGCACTATCGAGGAACTCTCTGACTGGGGATTGTAAAACATATCCTCAGAAGTACTTTTGCGGAAAAATAAAATAAATCAATGTATTCTCAATTGTCTGGATTTAGATTGCTTCAATTTATTTCGGACGTATAGAATTCGTCTTAAACTAAAGTAAGCTCAACTTCTGAGAATAAAAAAATGCACAAAATACTTTGTGACACTTATTGACATGGTGACTTTAGTAATGCTACTTCAGAGTTTATTAAAGAAGTTTACAATGTTTACTTAGGTATGTCTTAATGAGTTTGACGTGCCGACTGAGCAACTAATCTTCCCCTAACTTTCTAACTATTTCTTTAAAAAATTTCTTCTCGTCTCATTTGAAGAAAGTTTCGGCGATCGCGTATGATGGGACGCTGGTTCACATAAGGAAATCGCGGATATGGCACGTCGTTTAGCACTATTGAGCGTCTCAGACAAAACTGGCATCGTTGAATTTGCCCGGCAACTCGTAGAAGAATTTGAATTTGACATCATCAGTAGCGGCGGCACCGCCAAAGCCCTCAAGGATGCAGGCGTCCCCGTCACCAAAGTCAGCGATTACACCGGTTCCCCAGAAATCCTCGGTGGCCGTGTAAAAACTCTCCATCCCAAGATCCACGGGGGCATCCTCGCTCGCCAGGACTTCCCTGAACATTTACAAGACTTAGACGACAACAAGATTCGGCCCCTCAGCCTCGTCGCGGTCAATCTTTATCCCTTCGAGCAGACCATTGCCAAAGCGGGTGTAACTGTTCCCGAAGCCGTTGAACAAATTGATATCGGTGGCCCCGCCATGCTCCGGGCAGCGGCGAAAAATTTCGGGAGCCTTACGGTCATTTCTAATCCCCGCTATTACGACGAATATTTAACGGAACTACGCAATAACAGCGGCACTGCCACGATTGAATTCCGTCAACGGATGGCCGGAGAAACCTTTGCCCTCACCTGCGCCTATGATCAGGCCATTTCCAGTTATTTTGCTAGCACCGTGAATGCTGAAGCTGACTTACCTCAACGATTGGGAATGAGTGGTGAAGCAGTGCAAACCCTCCGTTACGGCGAAAACCCCCACCAAAAAGCCACTTGGTACAAGACGGGCACCCAAGTTAGTGGTTGGGCCGCCGCTGAAAAACTCCAGGGCAAGGAACTCAGCTACAACAACCTCGTGGATCTCGAAGCGGCACGACGGATCATTGCGGAATTCCCCGATGGCGATCCTGCCGTCGCAATTCTCAAGCACACTAATCCCTGTGGTGTCGCCCTGGGTTCGACGTTGCGAGAAGCTTACGAAAAAGCTTTTGCCGCTGATTCTGTGTCTGCTTTTGGGGGCATTGTCGCCCTCAATAAACCCCTCGATGGCCCTACTGCCGAAGCCATGGGGAAAGTCTTTTTAGAATGTGTGGTCGCCCCTGACTGCACCCCAGAAGCCAGAGAAATTATCGCGAAGAAAAAAAATCTGCGGGTTTTAACCCTCCCCGATCTGCTCACTGGCCCGACCCAAACCCTAAAGGCGATCGCCGGTGGTTTTTTGGCCCAGGATGCCGACATTCAAATTGAAGACCCCAAGGATTGGCAGTGCGTCACGGAGAAGCAACCCAGCGAAGCGGATCTCGCGGAATTGTTCTTCGCCTGGAAACTGTGCAAGCACGTTAAATCCAACGCGATTCTTGTTTCCAAGGATCGCACTACCGTCGGTGTTGGCGCAGGCCAGATGAACCGAGTCGGTGCCGCAAAAATTGCCTTTGAACAGGCGGGCGAAAAGGCCCAGGGTGCGTATCTGGCCAGTGATGCTTTCTTTCCCTTCGATGATTCGGTACGGAATGCGGCCGCAGCAGGGATTAAGGCGATCGTTCAACCGGGTGGCTCCATTCGGGACGAAGATTCGATCAAGGCGGCTAATGAATTGGGGCTGATCATGATGTTCACGGGTTCCCGCCATTTCCTCCACTAGGATGTTGTACTGAAATAAAGTGAGAAGGTGTGTCGTAAAACTTTTGATGCACCTTTTTTTATTGCCTATTTGAGCCTACTTGATCAGTTCCACAGCGTCGCGGCCATCTAAATCCTGGAGATAAACTTTGACTTTTTCGTCTTTGGCGGTGGGGAGCTTTTTCCCGGTAAAATCTGGCTGAATCGGCAGTTGGCGATGACCCCGGTCAACTAAAACCGCTAGGCGGATCACTTCCGGGCGACCATAATCATTCACGGCATTGAGGGCGGCGCGGATGGTGCGACCTTTATAAATCACATCATCGATTAGGACGAGATTCTTGCCATTGAGATCAAAGGGAATATCTGTTTTTGAGGGTGTGCGTACCCGAATTTGGTCGAGGTCATCGCGATAAAACGTGATATCAAGGGCACCGACGGGCACCGCAATGCCTTCGAGGGTTTCAATTTGCTTGGCGATATTTTCAGCAAGGGGAACACCACGGGTATGAATCCCCAGCAGAACTAAGTCGGTCAAATCCCCCGCTTTTTCGACAATTTGCGAGGCTAGGCGGGTGATGGTGCGACGCATCTCCTCAGCGGATAAAATTTCGATGACGCTCTTTGTCATGGGCAAATTTTGAGGGAAAGTATTGCCATTGTAGAGCTTGTTTCGGGTCGATGGGAATCAACAAGATACGGGGCTGTAACCGTTAGAAAAATTCATAAAGCACGGCGTTTTAGCGGTGGAAATGCCATGCTAGAGGTAGATTAGGGGGCAGTAACGCTCGATTTTTCTGCTTTTTGACCTAGCAAATAAGATAAAAGCTGCTGCCGAAAGGCGATCGCCTTTTCCTTAATCAATTGGGCTTAGGCCAGATATTAAGCTGATTAACTTTAAAATTACGCGCCGATTTTGTCGATAAATCCCTGACACGCCTGAGCCTTGTTGCACCTCAACCACTTTGAAGTTGCCACGGAGGTTTCCAATGTTTCTCAACCACGCCCCAGAACAGGTCTTGATCGAAGTGCTGAACCTGCCCGAATTATGGGATCCGTTCAAAACGAAAGTTTGGGCCCGTGCCCATGCCGGGGAAGAAATGCAAGATCCGGAATTTTATCCGAAAGCTGAACTTATTTTCCCTTCGGGGGAATCGCTCCCCAAAGCTTGGGTTGATCCCCACTATCGCGCCAATGTCCCGATGCCAGAGCATTTGTCTGCCGCTGCGGCGACGGGCTAAGATCAGCCTCTTTTTGAAATCCCATTGAGCTTTTGAGGCTCTCCCCGTCATTGTTGTGGATCAAGGGAGAGTTTTTTTATGCTCAGTGAGGAAATTAGCCACAGAAATCGTCATAAAAAAAGAGGGCCAGTGAGCTAACTTTCACGGCACCCTCTATTTCCTTACAAATCAATTTGGCCGATTACTTAGGAATGACAAAGTTCACCAATTTGTTCGGGACAACGATCACTTTTTTAATTTCTTTGCCCGCAATATAGCGTTGGGCAATGTCGGAAGCTGTGGCAGTTTTCTCTAGATCCGCTTTGCTAATCCCTGCTGGTACTTGGATTGTCCCCCGGGTTTTACCGAGGATTTGGATCACGATGGTAATTTCGTCCACTGTCAGGGCAGCTTCATCCAATTGTGGGAAGGGAACGGTGTGGATCGATTCACTGTGACCGAGATTTGACCAAAGTTCATCGGCGATGTGGGGCGCAAAGGGAGCCAGCAGTAAAATCAGCGTTTCGATCGCCTCTTTGTACACGGGGGAATCCACGCATTTCACGTCTTTGATCGCGTTATTGAGCTTCATCAGTTCGGCGATCGCCGTATTAAATTGATAGTCCCCTTCGAGGTCTTCTTGGATTTCTTTAATCGCAGTGTGCACGGCCCGACGCAGATCTTTTTCTGCCTTAGACAGTTCGCCTGTCGCTTTAACGCTAGTTTCTGCCGCTTCGTAGCCAGCGACTAAATTCCAAATCCGGTTCAAAAAGCGGAATTGCCCTTCCACATCGGCATCGTCCCACTCTAGATCCTTTTCGGGGGGCGCTTTAAAGAGAATGAACATCCGCGCCGTATCCGCGCCGTATTTGTCTAACACCAGAGCCGGGTCGACGCCATTGTATTTCGACTTCGACATTTTTTCGTAGAAGCCTGCGAGCGGTTCGCCGGTTTCTGGATCTTTGGGATCATTGGGATCAACTTGATCAGCGGGTACATATTTATTCGTGCGGGAATTTTTGTAGGTCAGTGCCTGCACCATTCCCTGGGTTAACAAGCGCTTGAAGGGTTCATCTACGCTCACCAGTTGGCGATCGCGCACCACTTTTGTAAAGAAACGGGAGTAGAGCAGGTGGAGAATCGCGTGTTCAATGCCGCCCACGTATTGATCCACCGCCATCCAATCGTTAACTGGGTCAAGGGCGAAGGGTTTTTCGGTATTGTTGGCGTCGGTGTAGCGCAGAAAATACCAGGACGAATCAATAAAGGTATCCATCGTATCCGTTTCCCGGCGGGCCGCTTTCCCGCAACAGGGACAGTCCACCGCTTGCCAATCTGCCATCTGGGCCAAGGGCGAACCACCCCGCGCCGAAAATTCGACATCTTCGGGCAATACAACAGGAAGATCACTGTCGGGCACCGGCACCACACCGCAATCATCGCAGTAAATCATCGGGATTGGGCAGCCCCAGTACCGCTGTCGAGAAATTAGCCAATCTCGCAGACGATATTGAATTTGTTCTCGACCGAAACCATTTTCAGCGGCAAATTTGGCGATCGCCTTTTTCCCTTCGGTGGAAACTAGGCCATCGAACTGGCCACTATTCACCATAATGCCCGCATCGGTATAAGCCTCTGTGAGTGCCGCCGTCGCGTCGCCCCCTTCCGGAATAATTACTGTTTTGATCGGTAAATTATTTTCCTTAGCAAACTTAAAGTCACGGCTATCGTGGGCCGGAACCCCCATTACTGCCCCTGTGCCATATTCATACAGTACATAATTGGCGATCAGAATCGGCACTTCTTCCCCAGTGAAAGGATTCGTCACCATCCCTCCGGTTGCCACCCCTTTTTTCGGCTTATCATCGGCGGTGCGATCCTGTTCGCTTTCCTGGCTCACCTCAGCGATAAAGGCATCAACGGCAGCTTTTTGTGCGGGCGTTGTCACCTGTGCCACGAGGGGATGTTCCGGCGCGAGGACAACGTAGGTGACCCCAAAGACCGTATCTGGGCGCGTGGTAAAGACTGCGACTTTTTCAGCGCTACCGACAACGGGAAATTCTAGGTGCGCCCCGGTGGATTTGCCGATCCAGTTTTCTTGCATTAATTTCACCCGCTCCGGCCAACCGTCGAGGGTATTGAGATCCTGGAGAAGTTCTTCGGCGTAATCGGTGATCTTGAGGAACCATTGGCGCAGTAATTTCTTTTCAACGATCGCCCCCGACCGCCAGGAACGGCCTTCCGCGTCTACCTGTTCATTGGCAAGTACCGTTTGATCAATGGGATCCCAATTTACTGCCGCTTCTTTTTGGTAGGCTAATCCAGCTTTATAAAACTGCAAAAAGAGCCATTGTGTCCATTTGTAATAGTCGGGGGAACAGGTCGCTACTTCTCGATCCCAATCGATAGAAAGGCCCAACTGTTTGAGTTGCTCACGCATTTGAGCAATATTTTGATACGTCCATTTCGCGGGCGGAATCCCCCGGTCGATGGCGGCATTTTCTGCGGGCAGCCCGAAAGCGTCCCAACCCATGGGATGGAGCACCCGATAGCCTTGCATCCTTTTGTAGCGGGCAATGACATCGGTGATCACATAGTTGCGCACATGACCCATGTGGAGCTTGCCGGAGGGGTAGGGAAACATCGACAGAGCGTAAAATTTTGGCTTGTCACTTTGGCTAGGGGTTGTGTCTAAGCCAAGCTCTAGCCATTGTTGTTGCCATTTCGCTTCAATATCAGCGGCACTGTATCGCGTTTCCACTCTTGGTTCTCCGTGTTGTAAGGGTCAGTGGCTTATTTTAACCTCCGAGTGGATGGGTTGCTGCCTAGGAGGGCCAGGGATTTTTTTAGGGGCGATCGCCTTTATTCTCGCCTCGGAAAAAGATCGGGCACAATGGGAAATAGGGCCACAGGAGAAAAGATGTCGCCAAGCGATCGCCAATGTAATGCACGTTCTTCTTGAGCAAAGATCAAGAAATTGAGAAAACATCGACAAGTCTATCCTGGAAGTTGATGATGGATAATTGGAAAACCACTTTTTGAAATAGACAGCTTTTCATCAATCACTGGAAGCGTTGGAGAAGATTACCCATGGTGAAGCACATTTATCGGCTAGGGATTGTCGCTGTGTTGTTGGGTTTAAGCGCCTGTGAGGTAACCATTGGATCGGATCCGCAAACGCCCTCGACAGAGGATGTGACCGCCCAAGAGCCGCCAGCAAATACGGCAACCCGGTCTGAGGCCAGTGACGAGGGGAGCGCTGAAACAGGCACTGGTGGAGGGATCGCAACATCAAGACCGACGCAACCGCAACCCCCGGTACAACCCCAATCACCGCCACAACCCGTTGCCCAAACCTCAACCAGCTTTGAAACCCGCTGTGGCTGGTTCTCGAATCCGACTCCCGGCAATATTTCTCTCTACGATGCCGACCGCGAATGGATCATTGGCGTTCAAGGGGGGCACCAGGTAGCAACAGACTGGAACTGGCCGAATTTTGCGCCGGATCAGTGGGTGGTGACCAATGTTGGCAGTTACGGCTATGGTTGCGCTTGCATGGATGTGCGGACGAACCCAGCGGCAGGAACCATCAATGACATCCGCAATGTGCGCGCCCAGGCGATCGCCATTTGTCAGCAGGATCCGGCCCTCAATCGCTGGGCAAATCTTTTCCCTTAAAATTCATGTCCGATTTTGTAATCTAGGGAAAAAGGCGATTATTCGCTGCTAATCGCCGTCGCCGGAGAGGCGGAAAGCCTTACCAGAAAAGAGTTTTAAAAAACTTACTAATCTGCCAGTGTAAATGTTGCCTAAATTTTTCTGCTGGTTTAGTGTACGATTTCTGCTAACTGGCTATAATTGGAAAATCTACACCTACTTGCCCCAGCTCCGGTGCCATTATGACGGATTCTATTCACGAACCTACCTACGACGGAAAACCTGGCTCTCACCGAGTATCAGGATATACAAGGCACGATGGTACACAAGTTGATGGATATTACAGAAGTAATCCGAATGAAACGACTGCGGATAACTTTAATACTGATGTAGATGGTGATGGAATTCCGGGTTTTTTCGACCCAGATGCTGATGGGGATAACATTCCCGACATTGCTTATCTTGGGGCAAATTTTAACAACGAATTTCTTAATGAAGGACAATCTGATCTTGCATGGGTAGAATCCTATGTCCATGGTGCTTCAACAGTCATTGATGGTGATGGAACAACAGCGGTAAATGAAACTATCGCAAATGGCTTTGATATGGACATCGACGGCGATGATATTCCGGATTTTTTTGATGCGGATGCCAATGGTGATGGATGGTTAGAAGCAGTTGATACTGACGGTGATGGTGTCGCGGATGTGTTTCAAGACTTCCTCGCGAGTCTCGAAAATGTTTTTGAAGATTTACTTTAACTTAATCACTGTTTTAGAGAATAAAAAATGGTTTTGCCACTAATTGCGCCACTGATCGGTGGTGTTCTTTCAGGAGTTGGTCTTGCAGCGGGAAAAACATTATTTGACAAATTTACAAAAAAGAATAGTTCGAGTATCACACCAGCAACGCCTGTTGCCATTGAAAAAGACGATCGATATCAAAAACGATTGCAGCAGTATGTCATTCAGCAAGAAAAAAGAGAGGCTGAATTAAAGCAGTTGGTTATTGACTCTAATAAAATGCAAGGTGAGATGATTTTGCAGGAGGAAAAATGGAAAAAGTTAACCTATCAACAACAGCAGCAACTGATTAATAATACTGCCCAACATAACCAGCGTATTGCAGAGCTAAAAGCCCAGGAGCTAAAACAAATTAAAGAACTGGAACAGTTAAAGCTGTCGCTGATGGAGCAATGGCATCGAGAAAAGTTTAGCCAGCAAAATCGCCAAATCTTGCAGCAGTGGGATCTCAGCAACTGGAACTCTAAATTAAATCGAGAGGAAACAGAAGATTTACTGCAACCAAAAAAGTTTAAGCATCGATTGCTGACGTTGGTCTCACGCCCCAAAATTGTGGGCAATGATCTTTTTTGTCCTGATGTTCTCCATGAGCAAATCAAAAGCACTCTTTTTGACTTGAATGAACATATTCCTAGATCAGAATTAGAAGTTTATTGTGACTATTTTAAAAGTCCAATCGAAGATACTGATATTCCTAGGGTACAAAAAATCCTAAATAGTATTCCAACTCTAATTCTCTCAACCAAGATTATCCGCAATCGGATCTATTTTAGTGGTGTCTTTTGGGGAATGGGAGACGAAGAAAATACAACAATTCAGCTGTCTGCTTGGGATATGTCTGAGATTTTTAAACAATTAGATGATCAGGAGGAAGCAATCCTCCAAATTGAGGAAACAATTTCTTATATCCAAAAAATTCTCATTGTTTACATCAAGGATCTATATTTCTTGAGTTTTAATTTTCACTATGAACCAATAATACTTTCCAATAACTTCCAAAATATCTTTCCAGAAGATATCGCCAAAATTCATGCTATTTTAGCAGAGCCTCTCAATAAAGTTTATGCCGAACAAGTTAATCAATTGAAAGCTTTACAGGAAAAAATAAAGAGGCAATCACAGAAGAAGGAAGATTTAAAGTCAAAAGCTATTTCTTTGTTCGCCAAGAACGAATATCATTTGACTATTACGACTTGTAAACAAATATTAGGGCTAGATCCTTCCGAACAAGAAATTTTGTTTCTTAAGGGCAGAGCCTTGTCTCAATCAAAAAAACATGAAGAAGCCATAAAAGATTTTGATGAATTGATTGCGCTGAATCCGAATAATGCTTGTTGGTATAATTGGAGAGGCTGTTTGTATCAACAATTAGACGAGCATGAAGAGGTGGTAAAAAATTTCAATGAAGCGATCAGACTAGATTCAAACGATGCTTATTATTACAATCAGCGAGGTCTTGCCTATTATCACCTAGAAAAATATGGAGAAGCGTTACAAGATTTCAAAAATGCCGTCAGATTAGATCCTCAAAACTCAACATACTTGAAAAATAAAGCTCAAGCAGAAACATGTTATTTGTACCATATTCCCTTTTGAAAAGGGTTCTGATATTTTTTCTTGAGTACTTCTTATTCAGTGGCGAAGCGATCGCCATTTGTCAGCAGGATCCGGCCCTCAATCGCTGGGCAAATCTTTTCCCCTAAAATTTATCCCCAGTTTTGTAATCTAGGGAAAAAGGCGATCGCCCCTGAAAATCTCCCATGTTTTATCTATCCCAAGCCCACCTCGAACGCTTCCAACGTTGCCCGCCAGCTTTCCAAGCTCTTTATCTGGAGCAACTGACGGCTCCCAACAACCCCAATTATCTGGAAAATCAGCAATGGGGCATCCGGTTTCACCAGGCGATGCAACAACTCCAGCTAGGCTTGCCCCCAGCGCAAATTACCACCGATCCCAATCTCCACCAGAGTCTCCAAGCCCTACTCACCGCCCAACCCCAACTCCTCGACCAACAGCAACAGACCGCTGCCGAATATCGCCGCACCCTGATGATGGGAAATTTTCTGCTCACCATTATTTGTGATTGGATCAATTTTGGTGCTGACACCCTCCAGATTTACGACTGGAAAACCTACCGTCAACCCCGCCAAAGCGATGATCTAAAAGACCACTGGCAAACGAAGCTCTATCTTTATGTCATGGCCGAGACCACGGGTTATCAGCCTGAACAACTCGCGATGACTTACTGGTTTATTGCCCCAGGCCAACCGCCCCAATCCCTGACGTTTCAATATGATCAGACTTGGCATCAGCACATTCACACTGAACTGGTCGCCCTGCTGACCCAACTGCAACGGGATTTAGAGCAATACTTTCAAGACGGTACGCCTTTGCACCATGGCGATCGCCAAATTTGTCCCCATTGCCCACCCCACCAGCATTTGTCTAGGGCTGAAACCTTGGATTTTCTCAGCGGGAAAAGCCTAGAGGACTTTCTGGGGGAGATTGAAGCAGTACAATTGTAGACGCACCATTCATCCAGAAGCACAAACCCCAGACCAGATTTATGGCGACAGAATTGCACACAGAGCTAGAAGAAGCCGTCCGATTGCGACGGAATTTTGCGATCATCTCCCACCCGGACGCAGGTAAAACCACCCTCACCGAAAAACTTTTGTTGTACGGAGGTGCCATTCACGAAGCCGGGGCCGTCAAAGCCCGCCGGGAACAGCGCAAAGTGACCTCTGACTGGATGGAGATGGAACAACAACGGGGGATTTCCATTACCTCGACGGTGCTGCAATTTTTATATAACGGCTATCAAATTAATCTGCTGGATACCCCTGGTCACCAAGACTTTAGTGAAGATACTTACCGTACCCTCGCAGCAGCGGATAATGCGGTAATGCTGGTGGATGCGGCCAAGGGTCTAGAGACCCAAACCCGTAAATTATTTGAGGTCTGCAAACTGCGATCGCTGCCCATTTTTACCTTTATCAACAAATTAGACCGTCCGGGGCGAGAACCCCTCGAACTCCTCGATGAAATTGAACAGGAACTGGGTCTGCAAACCTATGCGGTCAATTGGCCCATCGGCATGGGCGATAGATTCCAGGGAGTTTATGACCGTCGCCTCAAGGAAGTGCATTTATTTGAACGGACGGCCCACGGCACCAAGGCCGCCACGGAAACTGTTTATAAAATTGATGATCCGGCCCTCGAAGGTATTTTAGATGCGGATCTTTACGAACAACTCCAGGAAGAATTAGAAATTCTCGAAGAAATTGGTGCCGACTTTGACCTAGAAGCGATTCATGCAGGCAAACAAACCCCCATTTTCTTTGGCAGTGCAATGACCAATTTTGGGGTGCAACTTTTCCTCAGTGCGTTCCTAGAATATGCCTTGAAGCCGGAGCCCCGTGCTTCTAGCCTCGGTGATTTGGAACCGACGTACCCGGAATTTACTGGGTTTGTCTTTAAGCTCCAGGCAAATATGGATCCCAAACACCGCGATCGCGTTGCCTTTGTGCGAGTCTGTACCGGGAAATTTGAAAAGGATATGACCGTCAGCCATGCCCGCACCGGGAAAACAGTGCGCCTATCTCGCCCCCAGAAGCTTTTTGCCCAGGGCCGCGAATCCCTCGAAGAAGCCTATGCGGGGGATGTGATTGGTTTGAACAATCCGGGGGTCTTTGCCATTGGCGATACGATTTATTGCGGCAAAAAATTGGAATATGAGGGCATTCCTTGCTTTTCACCGGAACTATTCGCCTATTTAAAAAATCCGAACCCCTCGAAGTTTAAACAATTCCAAAAAGGGGTCAAGGAACTCCAGGAGGAAGGGGCCGTACAAATCATGTATTCCGCCGATGAATTTAAGCGGGAACCCATTCTTGCAGCGGTGGGACAACTGCAATTTGAAGTGGTGCAACATCGTCTCAGAAGCGAATATGGCGTGGATAGCAAGCTCGAACCGATCCCCTACAGTGTGGCGCGCTGGGTCACGAATGGTTGGGAAGCTCTGGAAAAAGCAGGCAAAATCTTTAATACGATGATCGTCAAAGATCTCTGGGAACGGCCAGTGATTCTCTTTAAAAATGAGTGGAATCTTCACCAAATTCAAGGGGATCATCCGCACCTAAAATTGTCGGCGATCGCCCCCATTGGTTCTTCTGTTAAATGATGTTTCGCTTGGTAAAAGCCCATGGCAATTCAACTGAAAAAAGGCAACCGCATTTCCCTCAAAAAAGAAGCCCCTGGCCTTAAAAAAGTGATGCTTGGCCTCGGCTGGGACATGGCAACCAGCAGTTCAGGGGGCGGTTTCCTCGGCATTTTTAAAAAGCCCGCCGGTAGCATTGACCTCGACTCCGGGGTTCTGTGCTTAGATTCCCAAGGGAAACTCAACAGTGCCAGTGACTTTGTGTATTACGCCAATCTTAATCACAAATCTGGGGCGATCGCCCACCAAGGGGACAACCTCACTGGCGCCGGCGAAGGGGATGACGAGCAAATTTTTGTCGATTTAGAGCAGGTGCCTGCGACGATCCAAAGCTTGTTATTTACCGTCACCATTTACCAAGGCCGACAACGGGGCCAGGAATTTGGCCAGATTAAAAATGCCTTCGTGCGCCTCGTTGACCTGAGCAACAACCAAGAGATCGCCCATTACAAACTGTCCGGGGAAACCTACCAAGGTAAAACGGGAATGTTGATGGCCGAATTACGCCGAGAGGAAAATGGCTGGGCCATGACTGCCCTTGGTGATGGCCTTGACCCCCAGGATTCTGAAAATCTGCTCAAAAAATATCGCTAATGGCCCAATTTTTAGAGGTGATCAATCAAAGTAAATTAATTGGCTCAGTCTCTCGCTCACTCCAGGTTGGGGATCAATTTTTTGAGATGTCCCATCAGTGACGGGAGGGATTTTTGCGTTGTCAGCCAAATTCGTTTATGACTAACTTTTTCATATTGATGGGAAATAATATTGCGCTGGCCAATCAGTGCACTCCATGGAATTTCAGGATGATTTTTCTGAAACTCTAAAGAAACTCTCCGAGCAGCTTCTCCTAAGATCTCAAATTGTCTTTCTACAGCACTTTGGACTAATCCATTTTGACGATAGTTTTCCCACGTTAAGCCCTGAATGAATGTTTGAATTTGTTTACATGCCTCATACATGTCCCAAAGGTGAGCATAGTTTCTATCCATGGCTAGAGTAAAGAATTCGATGATTCTCTTTGATTGATCTCAAAATGAAAGGATTAGAAATACTTTCCTGTTCGATGAGATCAACTTGTCTATCAAAAAGATCGGAGAGTTTCTGTTTTAGTTTTATAATATCCAACAAATCCCAGTCAGCATCTTCTGAGAATTTTACCAAGCAATCAACATCGCTTTCTTGATTAAAACCTCCTTGCACAATAGACCCAAAAACTGAGAACTCTTGAATTTTCCATTGTTGGCAAAGGGCATTAAGAAGTTCTATTTTTAGAGTATTAATTAAAGCAACTTGGCTAACCATAACATTTGGTGATTCTTGAGTGATGTTTTTAAATTGAAATCACAAATTTGCTAAAAATATCGCTAACGGTTCAGCTATTTTTTTGCGGCACGATAAAAAGGTTTTTTCACCACCTGGGCTGGGTACTGTTTCCCGCGGATTTCTACGGTGACAGCTTGACCGACTTTGCTAAATTCCAATGGGAGATAGGCTAAGGCGATCGCCTTTTCGAGGGTGGGGGACATCGTCCCACTGGTCACAAGGCCCACTGCTTCACCATTCACGAGCACAGGATAGTCATGGCGAGCGATACCGCGTCCCTGCATCTCTAGGCCCACCAAACGCCGTCGAATGCCCGCTGCTTTTTGGGTCTGCAAAATACCCTTAGCGATAAACGTATCTTTTTCTTGCCAGTGGATCAGCCACCCCAAACCCGCTTCCAAGGGGGTTGTCTCGTCGTTCATGTCCTGACCATAGAGGTGTAACCCGGCCTCTAGTCGCAGCGTATCCCGTGCTCCCAAACCACAGGGCATCACCCCCGCATCGATTAAAGCGCTCCAAAGTTTTTTCCCTGCGGTCGGCGCGACCATCACCTCAAAGCCATCTTCGCCGGTGTAGCCAGTCCGGGCAATAAAAGCCGTTTCCCCGAAAATTTGTCCTTGACCGTGGTTAAACAGCTTCAGGGTCGCTAAGTCTAAATTTTCCACAAAAGGTTGCAAGGCTTTCTCCGCCTGGGAGCCTTGGATCGCCAGCAAGATATTTTCTTGGGAGACATCGGTTAAAGTGATCCCCTGCGCTGTCAAATGGCGCGTTAACCAGTCCCAATCCTTCTGGGTGGTAGCCGCATTCACAATCAAAAAGCCCTGGCGATCGCCCTGGTGATAGTAGATCACATCATCGATGATGCCGCCGTGGTCATTGAGTAGCACGGTGTATTGCGCTTGACCGGGAGCAAGTCGTGCCAGATTTGAAGGCACCAGTTTTTGCATGGCTGCCATGAGGTTTTCCCCAGCCAACTGAAACTTGCCCATGTGGGAAATATCAAACATTCCCGCTTCTGTGCGCACCGCCTGATGCTCCACCTTTAGGCCTTTGTATTGCACGGCCATCTCCCAACCGGAAAACGGTACAAATTTGGCACCCGCTGCAATGGCGAGGTCATGGAGGGGCGTGCGCTGTAAAGTCATAGGGGCTTCATCTAAGAGACATCACCACCAATGATACGAGGTTCTTAGAACGGAATCTCATCGTCCGGGGCAACTGGCACAGGTGGACGGCCTTGGACAATGGGGGTAGTTGGTGGTTCGGGGACAGATGGCGGAGATTTTTCGGGTTCGGTAGGCAGCACAACCTGCACATCCGTTTCTTCTGGGGGGACAAAGTGAGTCAGTTCGATCACCTCTCCGTCAAACAATTCTGCAAACTGTTGGGCGATCGCCTGAATATCATCGGTCGTTTTTGGGATCTCTGCTGCGGCTGTGGGTTCAGGCGATGATGCTGATTCAACGGTTGGAGGAACCGCTGGGGCTGGCGGGGCGGTCTCTCCGAGATCTGCTTTGCGGTGCGCCGTTGGTGTTGGTTCCGGAGGTTTTGGATCTGGTGCTGGTTTGGTTGGCGACCCTAGGGGCGGTGGGGCCATGGGCTGCGGAGTTTCCGTAACCGGGGGCGGCGGCATCTCGACAGGATTTCGCGCCGGAGAAATAACTGTTGGTGCTGGTGCAGGCGTAGATAAAATCGGGGTTACTGATGTTCCCCCCTGGCCATTTTCTAAACCATGGCCTACTTGTAAGGTCACCTTAAGGGGATTGCCACAGATTTTCTCAAAGGCCGCCTCAAGCTGGAGGGTTTTATTTTTGGCAATTTTGAGTAAATTGGCGCTTTTAATGCCGATGAGGGCGGTGTGCTCTGTAAGCTGGAGCAGTTTGCCATGGTCTCGAAACAAAGACTGGCTCAACAGGGGCAATTGGCGCACAATGCCTTGCCATAGTTCCTCCCGTTCCAGGGCCGAAATTGTCGGGCTGGTGGTTGCAGGAGGTGAAGGTGATAAAGGGGGTGGCTCGGTGGGCTGAACCGTTGGAGGGATTACATCCTGGGACGGTGGCGCTTTGGCGATCGCCTTTGCTTCTGGTACAGGGGCCGGAACTTGGGGAACTTCGGGTTTGGGAGGAACTTGGTGAACTTGAGTGTCTACCGGAGATGGGGGCGTTCCAGAGCCATGGCCATTGGTTGCAGGGGGTGTTTCCCCAAAGGGATGGGGAATGTCCTGCTGTGGTGGCGGAGAAGTCGGCGGTGTCGCGGTAGGCTGCGTTTGTAGATTGGTTTGAATATTTAAAGGAGTGGTCGCGGTTCGAGTAGTTTGGGTCTGTCCAAAAGCAGCGGGAAGTAATCCCAACAGGGTAATTTCTAACCACAGACGCGGTTGGGTCGTATTTTTGAGTTGATATTCACTTTCTTTGAGGTGTTGCTGTCCCTGCAAAATAGTCGAAAGCTCCCACTGGTTTGCTTCCTGGCAAAGGATTTCCCACGTTGGTTGGGTCACAGCGATCAGATCTCCCCGTTGGGGGGCAGTTTTGGCAATGAGCAAATTTAGATAAAAGCTCGCCAAATTTTGCAGCACAACCAGGGGTTCCCGACCTCGGTTTAACAGGCTCCGGCATTGTTGAATAACTGCCTCTGGATCATTGCTGTGAATCACTTGGAGTAATTGCAATAGATCCCGCTCCGGCACGGCCCCTACTAAATCCCAGACCTTATCAGGGGTAATTTCACCGGACAACAAACTCAGTTGATCCAATAAACTTTCTGCATCCCGCAACCCTCCGTTGGCAATTTGCGCAATTAACGTCACCGATTCGAGGGGAATATCGATATTTTCTAAATGGGCAATTTTCCGTAGGTGGGCGACCATCGCATCGAGGGGAATGCGTCGATAGTCAAACCGTTGACAGCGGGAAATAATCGTGGGTAAAACCCTTTGGGGATCCGTTGTTGCCAGGACAAATACGACGTGGGCAGGGGGTTCTTCGAGGGTTTTCAATAGGGCATTGAACGCCGCCACACTCAACATATGGCATTCGTCGATGACATACACTTTGTAGCGGCACTGGACAGGGGCAAACTGCGATCGCTCGATGAGTTCGCGAATATTATCAACGCCTGTATTACTCGCGGCGTCAATTTCAATCACATCCAAGGCTGACCCGTTGGCGATCGCCCGACAAACTTCACACTCGCCACAAGGGTGGGGCGTCGGTTGGGCTGCATTTAGACAATTTAGAGACTTAGCCAAGATCCGCGCACTGGAGGTTTTCCCTGTCCCCCGTGGCCCTGAGAATAAATAGGCCGGGGCAATGCGTCGCTGTTCGAGGGCATTACTCAAGGTTGTGGCGATCGCCTCTTGGCCAACCAACTGCGCAAAAGTCTGGGGACGGTATTTGTGGTGGAGCGGTTCGTAGGCCATGGGAAACAACGAAAAATTCGGTAAAGGACGGCGATCAGTAAACAGTTATGGATCCAGCAGCAACGATAAAGAATCGATATCTAACGTCCAATGTCTAATATCTGGGGGTTAACAACATAAAATGGGTGAGTACAAGAACGACTAGAGCAAGCAAAAGGATTATTAAGGATATGGCGGGTTGGTTAAAAAAGCTATTTTCTCCCTCTCAGGGTCGGGGCCAAACACCCACCGTAGACCTTCCCCCCCTCACCGACGCAGATTTTGAATTTTTATTGGCGCAGCTCCTCCAGGGAATCTCGCGGGGATGGCAGCCTGATCGCCTAGAAGTATTTATCGCTGATTTGGGGATTCGCGGTAAAGTCACCGCCTGGGAAGCATGGTTAGAACGCTACAGTACGCAAATACTAGCACAGGCACAACCCCCCCAACAACAACAGGTTGGCACACGACTGCTCTATATCAGTAATGCCTTTAAAAACTCACCAAAGCTACAGCGTTTCGCCCGTGCTTTCGGGGATACAGGGCAACAATTAGTGACCGGACGCGGAAAAATCGCCATTGAAATTTGGGAATATGCTGGTGCCGATCAACTCGCTGAGCAAGAAGTGGCCCCAGAAAATACCCCAACATCAGCACAACCCCAAGAAGCGTCCCCAGAAGTAGCAGAACCAGTTGCCACCCCCGAAGCAGAAATGATGGTGGAGCCCCTGCCTGAAACTCCGGAAACGATCAATCCAGAAGCATCAGAACCACCAACCCAAGAGGCACCAGAGGAATTCACCCAAGAAGCCACAATCGAGGCCTTATTTCAGACTGGTCTGACAAAAGCCGATCAGGGGGATTTTGCCGGGGCGATCGCCGCCTGGGATGAGGTGATTGAAATTAATCCAACAATTTCTGCAGTGTGGCATAACCGGGGCAGCGCCTTTGGTCGCCTCAAGCAATATGACCAAGCCCTCGAATCCCTCAAACAAGCAATTCTGTTAGCTCCCGATAACGTTCTCATTTGGCGCGATCACAGTTATGTGCTCATGGCCCTTGAACAATGGCAGGCGGCTCTCAAGAGCTGGAATACCACCATCGAATTGCAAGAAGACCTCACCGAAGCTTGGTACCAGCGGGGCCTCACCCTCGAACAACTCAACAAACTAGAAAACGCCCAAATCAACTACCGTCGCGTTTTGCATCTTGCGCCGGATTTTGCCCAGGCCCAGGAGCGTTTAGAGGCCATCGAAGCAGTGCTCAATGCCCCGTCCTCACCGCTACCGACAGATCCTTGGGCTGAATAATTAAGCGCGGCCACTGCTCTGTCCCCATCTCCATTGTTCTTTCCCCGTATTTCATGGCACAACAACGCACAATTGACCGCATTTATACCGACGGTGGCTGTATTCGCAATCCTGGCCCCGGTGGTTGGGGAGTGGTGATCCAGTTTACCGATGGCACCGTTCTGGAAATGGGCGATCGCCAACCCGAAACCACCAATAACCGCATGGAAATGCAAGCCGCAATCCAGGCTCTCGAATTTGTCCGCGACTGTCCCCAGCCGGAACCGGTGCGCCTTTTTACCGATAGCAAATATGTCATCGACGGCATCACCAAATGGATTAAAGGCTGGCAAAAAAAGGGCTGGAAAACCGCCACCGGCAACCCCGTTTTAAATCAAGACCTCTGGCAGCAGCTCAATCAACTGAACCAACCGACCATCTCTTGGTGTCACGTCAAAGGCCATAGCGGTGAGGCGGGGAATGAACGGGCCGATGCGATCGCCAATGGCTTTGCCCGGGGTCAAGCTCCTAACCTACGCAGCCCCAATGCAACCAAAGATCTACCAAAATCTAGAGGTACGAGCACCAACAGCCCGCCACAATTGACAATAGATTACCCAAAATCTAACGTTGTAACGCCGAATCCATCTCCCCAAGAGCCCATGACAGATCTCACCAGCCTTGCCCCTGAAGACATTACCCTGCCCTACCATGAACGAGTTAAGCGCTTAACAGACCTCATCGAAAGTCTCCGCATTGCCGATGAAATTGCGGAAAATGGTTATTTTATTAGTAGTTCTGAGTTGGCAGATCTAATGGATGTAAATGCCAGTGCCGTCACCAGTCGGGGCCATGAATGGACTTGGCGCAATTGGATTGTCTCCCGGGTCAAACGAGAAGGTAATCAGATCCTTTGGCAACTCGACCGCATTATCGGTGATGAGACGACGACCTAAACTCACCTATGACCGGGGCACCCTGATCCTCCATCCCCCACCCCAGGGTAAAACTTGGCTAGATTTCGTCACTTGGGATGACCGCATTGAAAAATTTAGGCTTTCGGCCCAGGATTATCGCCCCCTCGTGGAACGGTTACGAAACGAAGGGGTGGATTTTATCGATGCGGCCCAACAATTTTCACCCCTAGATTTTGATCCGGCCTTCCCCCTCGAACCCTATCCCCACCAACGGGAAGCCTTGTTAGCCTGGAAAAAAGGCGATCGCCAGGGGGTTGTGATCTTGCCTACTGCTGCCGGAAAAACCTACCTTGCCCAACTGGCCATGGCCAGCACTCCCCGCACGACCTTAGTAGTGGTGCCTACCCTCGATTTGATGCACCAATGGTATGCCCAGCTCAGCACTGCTTTTCCGAACATTGATGTGGGGCTGTTGGGAGGCGGCTCCCGTGATCGCACCCCTATCTTGATTGCCACCTACCACAGCGCCGCGATCCACGCCGAAACCCTCGGAAACCAATATGCGCTGATTATTTTCGATGAATGTCACCATTTACCCAGTGACTTTTTCCGGGCGATCGCCGAATATTCCATTGCCCCCTATCGTCTCGGTTTAACCGCCACCCCTGACCGGAGCGATGGCCGTGAGCAGGATCTAAAACACCTCATTGGGCCTGTCGTATATGACCGTACCCCCAGTTCCCTCTCCGGGAAAGCCCTAGCCGAGCACCAAATTATTCAGCTCAAAATTCCTCTGACTACCACCGAGGCCGACCAATATCAACAACTCATCACCACCCGCAACCAATTTCTCCAGGACAATAATATCTATCTGGGTTCCCTCGAAGGTTGGCAAAATTTTGTTGCGCTCAGTTGTCGTTCCGCTGCGGGTCGCCGTGCCATGTTAGCCCACCGTCAGGCCAAAGATATCGCCGCTGGCACCGCCGGAAAATTGCGCACCCTCGCCCAGTTGATCGAGCGTCATTACCCCGAAAAAATTCTGATTTTCACCAACGATAACGCCACTGTTTATCGCATCTCCCAGGACTTTTTAATTCCCGCCATTACCCACCAGACTCCGGTCAAGGAACGGCACCAAATCCTCGAAAAATTTCGTCGCGAAACATACCATATCCTGGTGACTTCCCATGTTTTGAATGAGGGGGTTGATGTGCCCAATGCCCGGGTAGCGATTATTCTCTCCGGTAGTGGTTCGAGTCGAGAATATGTACAACGTTTAGGGCGAATTTTACGCAAAGGTAAATCATCGACAAAGTTGGCCCTTTTGTATGAATTGGTAGCAGAAAATACAAATGAAGAGCAACTTTCCCAACGGCGACGTTCTCCCCTTAACCAAACAAAGCAATCACTTACCTCTGTCAATTTAAACAGCAATTTACCACGGGTTGCAGAATCCCAGAATTCTTACAGAGCAAACTCTTCAGGAGAATCTACACCCCCCAAAGTTCCACCAGATTTAGGTCTTCCTGACGACTAAAATGCCCTTGATTTCGCCCATAAAGCGCCTCTTTTTACAAAGAAAACTGCTCAGAAAAATCGTTAACCAAATTATAACTTAATCTTTTTTAAACTTTGGAATTATAATGTAAGAATAGTCTCTATAAAAAGCGATATAAAGAAACGCAATTTAAAATCTATGCAATTGTTTCATCAGTCACCCCAAAGAGAACGAACGCAATTTGAACGTTCCTTACAACGTTTAGAACAAGAAGTTTTGCGGATGGGGGCGCTGGTCGAGCAAGCCTTTCGTTTAGGTCATAATTGTCTGTTTAAAGAAGATTTAGAGGCCTATGAAACACTCCGGGCCTTAGATAAAGAAATCGACCGCTACTATCGCCGGATTGAAGCTGATTGCTCGGCAATGCTGACTCTGAAGGCCCCAGTGAGTCAAGATTGTCGGTTTGTGAGTGCGTTTATGCAGTTGGTGCGAGATTTGGAGCGGATCGCTGATTATGCTGAGGATTTGGCGGAAAAGTCCATGCGTTTAGTCCCCTATCCGACCCACATTCTGATGGCGGATATTGAAGGGATGTCGGAACATGCCCAGTTGATGTTGTCCACAAGCTTGGTGGCCCTAGCGGATCTAGATCCCAATGCCGGTGCTTATGTGAAGAGATTAGATGATCGGGTCGATGATGATTATGATCGCATTTATGCAGCCCTAGCCCAGCAGCAAAATCAGCCTGGGGTGATTGAACCGTTCATTTTGATGGCGTTGATTATCCGAGATCTAGAACGGATGGCTGACCACGCGACAAATATTGCCCAGCGCGTTTCTTATATCATTACCGGACAACGGGGCTAACGATAGAAAGAATATCCTTCTAGCTTTTCTCAAGTATTGACACCCCCTCTAGCTCCCTTAAGTACTAACACCCCTCTGGCTCCCCTCAAGGACTGACACCCCTCTAGCTCCCCTCAAGGGGAGAAGCCCCTTCCGGCCTAGCGGCCACCTTCCCCAAGGAAGGATAGTGGGTTTATTGGGTGGCGTCGGAGAGATCGACGATATCGAGCCAATTTTCGAGGGCATCCCAGCCGAGGCCTTTACGGATGAGGGTCGGTTGGCGATCGCAAAAGTCGAGAATCGTTGAAGTCTTTGTGCCAGGTTCGCTGTCACTGTCGATGATGATATCCACAAGGGATTCTAGGGCATCAAATAGGCGTGCTTTCTCGAGGCCGAGGGTAAAGGGTTCACCATCTTCGTCGGGTAGATGGGCGGAAGTGGAAATAATCGGATTACCAAGGGCCTGGAGTAAACCCTGGCAGATGGCATGGTCGGGGACACGAATTCCGGTGCTGCGGCGTTTGGGGCTCATCACCAGCTTCGGCACCTGTTTTGTGGCGGGAAGCAAAAAGGTATAGGGGCCAGGAATTGCCCGTTTCATAATCCGGTAGGCTTCGTCACTGACCAAGGCATATTCAGAAATATTTGACAGGGACGAGCAGAGGAAGGTGAGGGGTTTATCGTTGGCGAGGCGCTTGAGTTGGCGCACTTTTTGCACGGCTTGCTTTGCGGTGAGATCACAACCAATGGCGTACACTGTATCTGTTGGATATAACATCACGGCCCCAGCCCGGAGTTGTTGGGCGATCGCCTCTAAATCCCGTTGTTGGGGATTTTTCGGGTGGAGTGAATAATAATTAGCCATTGTTTTTGCCGCTATGAAAAAAATTGCCTATCTCGAATGCCCGACGGGGATTGCAGGAGATATGTGTCTCGGTGCATTGGTAGATGGGGGCGTACCGCTGGAATATCTCAAAAATCAGCTAAATCGCTTGGGAATCGCCGCTGAATACGATCTTCGGGCGGAAACGGTGATTCGTCAAGGACAGCGGGCGACAAAGGTCTTTGTGGATCTCAAAACTAAAGCAACTCACCATGACCATGATCATTCCCAGGATCAGACCCATCACCATCATGCTGACCATGCACCCCACCGCCATCTGCCAGAAATTCAGGCCATGATTAAAGGGGCAGGCTTACCAGAGCGGGTCGAACGTTGGAGTTTGGCAATTTTTCAGAATTTGGCGATCGCCGAAGCAACGGTTCACGGTACAACCCCAGAGCAAGTACATTTCCACGAAGTTGGCGCGACCGATGCCCTGGTGGATATTGTGGGGACTTGTTTAGGACTAGATTGGTTAGAGATTGATGAACTATATTGTGCGCCGATGCCCACTGGTGGCGGCACGGTGAAAGCGGCCCACGGAATTTTGCCCGTCCCGGTGCCGGCGGTACTCCAACTTTGGCAACAACGCCAGGTTCCGGTTTATAGCAATGGCATCGACAAAGAATTAGTCACTCCCACCGGCGCGGCGATCGCCACCACTTTAGCAACGGACTTTTGTCAGCCACCCGCCATGACCCTCGCAAAAATTGCCCTGGGTTCCGGCACCATTGATTTACCCTTGCCGAATTTATTGCGGCTCTGGATCGGCCACCTGCCAGAAACGCCCCATCTGGAAACCATAGCTACCCTCGAAACCCAAATTGATGATCTCAATCCCCAGGCGATCGCCTATGCCTGCGAAAAATTACAAGCGGCCGGGGCGTTAGACGTTTTCACCCAGGGGATCACGATGAAAAAAAATCGCTTGGGTACTCTCCTAACGGTGATTTGTCCCGTGGCATTGGTCGAGATTTGCGAAGCAATTCTATTCACCGAAACCAGCACCCTCGGCATCCGTCGCCACACCCAAACCCGGTCAATTCTCCAGCGGCGCTTTGAAACTGTTGTTACCCCTGCTGGAGAGATTCAACTGAAAATCGGCTACCGGGGTGAAAAAATCTACAACGTCCAACCGGAATACGAAGACGTTAAGGCGATCGCCCAACAAACTGGACAATCCTGGCAGGCGATCGCCCAACAAGCCCTTTGCCAATTCCACACCGAGTCTTGACCTCTGAAAAAATCCAGCACCGTCGTCCCCTATGCCTTACGAATATTCAAAAAACGCTGGTATTTCTGATAGAGGGGTAAACCGGGGAAATCCTGCTTAAAAACATCCGGCACATCATAATCATTGGGAGGATAGGTATCTTTAATGCTCTGTAACTCCCCGGCAATTTGCTCCCACTTTCGGAGATCCCCCAGGAGAGCCTTAAACTCAGCCCCTGCATTTTTATTGCGGTAGTTCAATGCGAGAAAGTGAAACACTTTGACGTGGCCCAAAAGGTTATTTTGGTTCCTCGGCATCCCCATCGCCGAACACAGTGTGTAAACTGTTTCCTCGATCTCCGAAACCCGCTGTTCCAAAACCTCTAGATCGGTGCCAATCGGCTGTGTTAACACTTCCTGGGCCAGTTTAAAGGTTGATAACAGCAGAGAATAGCGGGATTTCAGGTTTCTCAAAATGTTCAGCAACTTCACGCCACTTTTATAACGACTGACCTCTTTAATCGCCAAAATATAGTTTTTGGTGACCCGCAGGCCCTCATCGGTTTTAAATTCCTTGAGGAAAGGGGTGACTTTCGCTTTCATTTCGAGGACAATTTCGGTGCTGTCGGTGTGATGGTCTAAAATATCGGCGATCGCCTCGTAGACCTTAAGCTGAGTCGGGCTGCGATACAGAAATTCCGTTTCGTTAATCAAGACAAAACTTTCAAGGGAAAATAACATCACCTCAAACAAATCAATCGTATTCTTGAGGTTTTTGAAGGTGCCCATGTTCAGATCGATTAAAATCCGAATCCGAAAGAAATCAAGGAACTCCTGATTGCCGAATTTTCGATTTTCCAAGCCCTGGAGAGTGATCGCCTTCGTTTCAAGTTGCTTCCAAAGCTGCCCATAGCGATCAAGAGAATAAGGCGGAACCGCAGGCTTCGCAAAATAGTTTGTGACCTTCTCCACCAAGCTCTTGTTGCCAAAAATCGGCTTCTTCCAAAAAGAATCGGCGGTTTTTTCTTCCGTCGATGGAGACTCTGGGGCCGCAGTCGCCTGATTCGTCGTACCTTGAGGGGTGGGAGTTATTTTGAGGTCAAAGTGAGCCTGGAGTACACCAAACTCCTCCTGGGTAAGCTGACCTTCCTTGACTAAAGAGAGTAGACGCTCTAATTGTGGTGCGTTATTGATGGGCATGCTTTCCTCACTGATTTGATCAAATAACCCCAGCGCTACCATGTAGTGTATCTCTCCCCTGGGGTTTGTTACATTGCGTTGTTGATCTTTTACGAAACCGCCGAAAAATTACCGAAATAATTTTTCCATTGAGCGAGGCGTCAACCCAAGGACAAAAATTCCTCACCCCTTGCCCAAGATTGGGCCTCAACATTGGGTCTTACTATTCGTTCCTAGAAGCGAATTTGGCTAGAGTGAATCATCCCCATGCCGCCGCAGACATCGGTATAGAACCAATTTCCTTGGTTGCCGTAGAGGTTGATGGTTTGGCGCGATCGCACGGTGCACAAAATTGGCCCATTGGGGTAAGTGCGGACATTCGAGGGGGGAGCAAAGACAAAAGCAGTATCATTCGCGCCCGTATTACCAGGATTACCATCACAGACAAAGTTCAGCATATTTTGGGTGGCCGTGGATCTGGGGCTATGGGTCACACCATCATGGAAGCTCGTCCAGGTATTATCCCAACAATGGGCCTGGGCATTAATCTTCATTTGGCCGAGGTAGTACGTAAAGTTAACACTTCGTTCACTGGCCCGCCGGATGGAACAACGATCCACATTGATACTCGCGCCAGTCACCGCTTGACCCATATAGACGTTGCAGGATTGGGCATTGAGATTTTTCTGGGGGCCTAGGGCTGTGGCCAGGACTAAACCGAGGGGGACTAGCAACAGACTTAGGGATTGGTGCATTGTAGGGTGTAACATCTCAGTTACCTCCACCATCAAAAAAGTAATGTAGGGCTAATAATATTGTCGCTATTTTTCCCTGCAACAACGGCTTATTTTTATAAAAAGTAATAACAAATGGCTTGAAAAATTTAATTTTTCTTTATCTTATTTTTTAACCGATTTAAAAATTATTCAATAAGAGAACTGTCCCTAAAAACAGAGGATTTAAGCCATTAACCAGAAAAATCACTTTAGAAAGTAAGGCTTGACCCGATGGGATTGAGGGGTGATCCCCCACATTCGGGGATCATTTGACTCTTTTGAAGGATTTATAACCCAGAGAAAAATAAAAAGTTCTGGGTCGTATTTCTATATTTTTTTTATTGATATTTTCTCACTACTTTTTATTCAGATTGAAAAAGATTTTTTTTTCGGCAGCAATCTATCAAACATCGCACCATTGGTAAACTTTGGGCGTGATTTTCGTCATGAAGATGTACTTGATAATCCTGTCAGCTGACCAGATAATTTTTGGGTAGTGCGACAGCGGCCTGACGTGGCTTTGTGCTTTGGGGGGAGAAGCGAGGCGATCGCCAAGGGAGTTTTGACCGATAAACTAATAGGTAGTGGTACTGTACTTCTTGGAATCTCAAAATGTTTCAGCAAATGCAGCTGCATAAACACGCCCCAAAAAATATGTTGCCCCGATCGGTCAGGCGATGAAACGTTTTTTGCGATTTTTTTTATTTCTTAATCACCGAACGCTGTATTGGACGATCCGCCAGGCGTTACGACGGCGACTGTTGGGGCTTTCGGCGGAGATTGCCTTTAACGTCATGCTGTCTTTGTTCCCGACGATCATTATGGCGTTAACGGCCCTGGGCTTATTCACGGCCACCCTCGATAACCAAACCATTCTACAGTTGGCGAGCTATTACGAAGATGTGATGCCGGTGTCGGTATGGACGCTCCTACGGGAGTTCGCAGCGGAAATTAGTAAGACCCCCAGTAAAAGTTTATTTTCGGTGAGTTTTGTCGCGACGATCTGGGTCTCGTCCGGGGCGCTGAGTGCGGCAATGAATGCCCTCGATCAAATCCACGAAATCCCCCCGGAACAACGGCGTCCTTTCTGGAAAGCAAAGTTGATGTCGATTTTTATTACCCTGGGGGCGATCGCCCTTTTGATTTTTGCCTCATTTCTGGTGCTGGTGGGCGATAGCGTCATTAAAGTCGGACTCGATTTAATTGTGCGCTTACCTGTAGATACGACGGGGGTCAATGTTTTAGTCACCCTCTGGCGGCTATTGAGTTTCCCGTTAGCATTGGGGTTAGGGACAGGCATTATTGCGATGGTGATTAACATTCTGACGAGTCCCCCTGATCGGCGTCATCCGCTGCGCAAACTCAAACAGATGTCCTTTGGCTTAGTGATCGCCCTCATTGCCTTTTTCGCCCTGTGTTTTTCGATTCTCTTTATCCAAAATCTGATCGTCGATATGGAGATCAACTACGATCTGGCCAATCTGTTGGTCATTCTCTGGCGTTTTCTGAGCCTGCCCGTCGCCTTGGCGATCGTTTCCATTGCCTTTGCTTTTATCTACAGCATGGGTTCTAGTCGCCTGATTAAAGGGATGCCCATTTTGCCCGGTGCCGTTCTGGGGGCCGTTTCCTGGGCGATTATCTCTTCTCTATTTCGCCTCTATGTTGCCAACTTTGGCCAATATAACCGTGTCTATGGGGCTGTGGGGACGGCGATTATTCTGATGCTCTGGCTCCAACTCAGCGCCCTGGTGATGCTCCTAGGAGATCAGCTTAATGTCGTTGTCGGCGAAGCAATGCTTGCAGATGCCCTCAAACGCGGCGATCGCCAACTCAACAAAAATCCCCCACTGCCAGAAGAAGCACCAGGGGAAATTTAATTAGCTTTTTAGGTTTAGGACGTCAGTACGCAAGAAAACTAGGCAACTGTTGCCGTGGCCAGTTCCTGTTTGAGAATATCTACCTTATCCAAACGTTCCCAGGGAAGATCTAAGTCTGTCCGACCAAAATGTCCATAGGCGGCCACATCCTGATAAAAACGCCCATTACGTTGGCTCGGTAAATTGCGCAGATCGAAAGCCTGGATAATCCCCGCCGGACGCAGTTCAAAATGTTTCTGCACGACTTCGAGCAACCGATCCTCATCCACAGTGCAAGTACCAAAGGTCTCGATCATCACACTCACTGGACGGGCCACCCCAATCGCGTAGCTCACCTGCACCTCACATTTTTCCGCAAGGCCCGCTGCGACAATATTTTTCGCCACATAACGGCAAGCATAGGAAGCACTGCGGTCTACCTTAGTGGGATCTTTGCCGGAAAAAGCACCGCCCCCGTGACGAGAATAGCCACCGTAAGTATCGATAATAATCTTGCGGCCCGTAAGTCCAGAATCTCCCTGGGGGCCACCAATGACAAACTTACCAGTGGGGTTTACCAGGAACTTCGTACTGTCACTTAAACCCACCGTTGCCCCGACAAAAACAGGTTTAATCACTTTTTCCAACAGATCCGCCTTGATCTTGGCCTGAATCTCCGTATTGTCTGTGAGTGCCCCAATGGTCTCTGTGTGCTGGGTCGAAATCAAAATCGTATCGATCCCCACGGGTTTGCCGTCCTCGTAGATCACCGTTACTTGGGTTTTACCGTCGGGGCCGAGGTAAGGCAGTTCACCGCTTTTGCGCACTTGGCTCAATTTCAGAGACAAACGATGGGCCAAACTAATGGGGAGGGGCATGAATTCGGGTGTCTCGTTGCAGGCATAGCCAAACATTAACCCCTGGTCTCCGGCACCAATTTCATCGAGTTGGTCGTCACTGAGTTTGTCCCGTTGCTCCTGGGCGCTGGTGACCCCCTGGGCGATGTCGGGGGATTGTTCATCCAGGGCAACCATCACAGAGCAGCTATTGGCAGAAAAGCCATTGTCGGCATTGGTGTAGCCAATTTCTTTGATTTTCCGGCGAGCCACCTGGATAAAATTCACATTCGCTTGGGTTGTTAGTTCACCCGTAATCAGCACCAAACCGGTATTGGTCACAACCTCAGCAGCAACACGACTACTGGGATCAGCAGCAAGTACGGCATCTAAAATTGCATCGGAGATTTGGTCACAAATTTTATCGGGATGTCCCTCGGTGACGGATTCGGAGGTAAAGAGATAACGACGAGACAATGTTGTATATCCTCTTGAGTTTAGAAAGTGGACAAGCGGGGTAGTGGCTTTTTATTTTATCTGGTTGAGTTCCTTTCTCTTTCAGAATTCGGGAGTTTCTGCTTGGCGATCGCCAATTTTTTTCACGATTACTTTAGCCATGACGCCGTTGGTGCCAGTGCCAAGCGTGTTTCAAGATAGTTTCGAGGTCAGCGTATTGGGGTTGCCAACCTAAGATTGTGCGGGCTTTTTCGCTGCTCCCTACAAGGCTGGGAGGATCACCGGGGCGGCGGTCGGTGGCGATCGCCTTGATCTCTTTGGCGGTAATTTTGCGGGCGGCCTCAATTACCTCTTTAACCGAAAAACCGTTGCCATTGCCGAGGTTAAAGGCCTCAGTTACCCCACCTTGAAGTAAATATTCCAGACCTAAAACATGGGCATCGGCGAGGTCACTCACATGGATATAATCCCGGACGCAAGTGCCGTCGGGGGTAGGATAATCGGTGCCAAAAATTGAAATACTGTCTCGTTTACCAAGGGCCGCAAAGAGCACCAGGGGAATCAAGTGGGTTTCGGGATTGTGGTCTTCTCCGAGGTTGCCCTCTGGGTCTGCCCCGGCGGCGTTGAAATAACGGAACATCACAGACCGCAAGCCATAGGCCCGGTCAAAATCCCAGAGCATTTTTTCCACCATCAGCTTACTCATGCCGTAGGGGTTGATCGGGTTTTGGGGATGAGCTTCGGGGATGGGAATTTCGCTTGGTTCGCCGTAGGTGGCACAGGTAGAAGAGAAAACAAACTGCGTGACTCCCGCTGCGATCATCGCCTCCAGGAGTGTTAAAGTCCCGACCACGTTATTGCGATAGTATTTGGCGGGCGCTGTGACCGATTCCCCGACATAAGCATAGGCGGCAAAGTGCATCACCGCATCGATTTTGTGGTCTGCAAATATTTGATCTAACAAAGGGCGATCGCCTGTGTCCCCAACGATCAATTCCGCTTTGAGCACCGACGCCACTAAATCTCGATGACCATAGACCAAGTTATCCAGCACGATGACCCGATAACCGCGCCGTTGCAGACTCAATACTGCCTGGGAGCCAATGTAACCCGCTCCCCCCGTGACTAAAACTGTTTTGTCTGCCATGGCTGTCCTCCTGTTTCTCTTCTAAATGACCGTTAGAACATTCGTGCAATTAACTGGTTCGGCATCAAATCTTTTCTCAAATTTAGAAACTAGAATTTAGACACCTTCCCATGGAGCCAATTTACCAGGAGTGTCGGGCAATTTTTCATAAACCAACGCCAGGCCAAAATCCGAAAAATAGGCTTAGAAAATCGGGCAATGTATTTCGCCAAGCGATTGAGGGGGCGGCGGCGGACTTTTTTGTTGATTAAATTCACCGAGCCAATGTCGTAGAGGCATTCTAAAACCAGTTTGACCGTGGTCTCTTCCCGCAAAAACATGGTTTCAATGAGCAGCAACATATCCTGGAGGCGTTTCTCTTCAAATTCTTGCTCCTGGACGGTTTTTGTGAGGGGGGCTGTAACCTCGGATTGGACAGTAATTGGGGCTTTGGACATGGGCAGATCACAATGGGCGCATTGAAAACATCATAGTGGGAGTTTAGGGGGCCTGTACAAATCAAAACTTTGGCCCACTGCGTGATATTCTGAGAGAAATTATTTCTGTTCCTTTTTTGCCAGCCACTGTCTATGTCTTCGCCTTCTTTTGATTCCGGACGGGAGCTTGATGCTCAGGACATCGTTACCCTCACCGATGCCATGGGGCGATCGCTAGATTGTTACGTTGAGAATGAAATTACCCAGGATGGCACTGAATACTATTTTTTGATGCCAGTAGACCAGCCAGTGGTGATCCTCGCTTGGGACGAAGATGAAGCCGAGGAGAGCGATTTACCGGAAACGGAACTGGTTGAAGATCCAGAAGAACTTGCAGAAATTTTCCCCGATGCCAAGGCGGTACTGGCAGAACATGATTTAATCCTCCAGGATACGGCCCATGTGATGACCGTCCGTGGTGAGCTGCCCCCCCTGGAAGAGGATAAAATTCTCTCTTTAGAGATTGAAGATGATGACTTTGAAGACGAAGAGCTAGAGGCCGAAGAGTTACAGGAATTAGCGCGCTTCTACCACCTCGACCAACTCTACAGCATCTACACGCCCCTAGAGCCGATTCCTATTTTTGTGAAGGTGACTGAGGATGAAGAAATGGAGATCCTCGAACCTGGGGATCCGATGATCCAAAGTTTAGTTGATACGCTCCTGCTCCAAGATGCCGACTAATGCGCCCCCCAAAACGCAACCCTTAGCACAGCGAAAACGGGGCTTTCCTTGGTTTTCTGGGATCCTCGCCCTGACAATGGCGATCGCCTTTTGGCAGAGTTGGGCCTGGTGGCGGTGGGCGATCGCCCCTGGGGAAAATGCTGACCAGACGGTACAACTCGACATTCCAGTCGGTACAGGCGCAGCCCAAATTGGCGAAGATTTAACGGCTTTGGGTTTAATCCAATCGCCCAAGGCGTGGCAGATCTGGGTAAAGTGGCTCAGGCTCACGGATCGGGGCGGCAGTCTCAAGGCGGGTACCTACCAATTTCCGCCCAACCAAGATCTCCCGGCGATCGCCCAGCAAATTTGGTCAGGGGACGTGGTACAGACGAGCGTGACCATCCCCGAAGGTTGGACGATCCAACAGATGGCAAACCGTTTTGAAGCTTTGGGGTTTTTTCCGGCCACGGAGTTTATTGCGGCGACCCAGACCATCCCCCGCGAGCAATTTCCCTGGTTGCCAGCAGATTTAACCTCCTTAGAAGGCTTTTTATTTCCCGACACCTATTTTCTCGATACCGCCCAGCCCAGCCCCCCAGCGATTATTGAGCAGATGTTAGGCCAATTTGAGGCGGTGGTCTTGCCCCTCTATGAGGCCGAAACGGTGCCTTTGGATTTGTCCCTCGCGGAATGGGTGACCCTAGCGAGCATTGTGGAAAAAGAGGCGGTGATCCCTGAGGAGCGGCCGTTGATTGCCGGGGTATTTGTCAATCGCCTGGAACAGGGCATGCGCCTGGAAACAGACCCGACGGTGGAATATGGCCTCGGCATTCGCCAAACGAAGGAACAGCCCCTTACCCTTGAGCAGGTGCGCACCCCTAATCCCTACAACACCTATCTCAATGAAGATTTACCACCAGGGGCGATCGCCTCACCGGGACTAGCCAGTTTTCGGGCGACGTCCAATCCTGAAGCGACGGACTTTTTATTTTTCGTGGCCAACTACGACGGTACCCATGTTTTCAGTGAAACCCTGGCAGAACATGAAGCCGCCACCCAACGGATCCGCGCCGCCATCGACGGTGAGACAGAATAGCTTTTCAGTAGCCTAATCGTGACGATGTCTAGCTTGGTGCCCCAGTTAACAGCCGACGGTTCCTATACGTTTTTTTCAGAAGAGTTTCAGGAGCATTTCCACTCCCAGGTGGGGGCCAAACGGGAGGCTAAGGAAAAATTTCTCCTGCCCTGTCGGATCGCCGAACTCGCCCAACAACCCCAACTACGGCTGTTAGATATTTGCTATGGCTTGGGTCACAATACCGCAGCAGCCCTCACGGAAATTTGGCGCGTTAATCCCCACTGCCAAGTGACCTTATTTGCCCTAGAAAAAGACCAGGCGATCGCCCTTGAGAGCATTCAGCAAAATATCCTGGCGGCCTATCCCAAAACGGTAGTTTCCCTACTCCGGGAACTGAGCGAAAATCTTCAGGTCGAAACAAGCCTATTCAAAGCCCAATTTCTCACGGGAGATGCACGACAAACCATTCAACGAGTGATTCAGGCCAATTTTCAGGCCGATGCCATCTTTCTTGATCCCTTTTCACCGCCAAAATGTCCCCAACTTTGGACAGTGGAATTTCTCAATTTAGTGGCCCAATGCCTTGCCCCCGACGGCTATTTGGCAACCTATTCCTGTGCGGCGGCGGTGCGGGTAGCCCTCCAGGCAGCAGGTTTAAAGCTCGGCAAAACCCCCGGTGTCGGTCGAAAGTCTCCCGGAACCCTCGCGCGGTTTATTCCTGAGAATCTGACGCCTTTGTCCCAACAGGAGCAGGAACATCTTTTAACCAATGCGGCGATCGCCTACCGCGATCCGACCCTCCAGGACGATGCAGCAACAATTTTGCAGCGGCGACGGGACGAACAACAGTCCAGCCAGCGAGAATCCACGAGTCACTGGAAAAAACGTTGGTCAGCCCTCAATTCAACTGCGCCCGAAAACGATGCACACTCACCGACAACAAAATAATCGCAAACCCTAGCAATGCCAAAATATTCGGCCACAGGGAACCAATCGCCACCCCTTTGAGAATCAAACTCCGGGCGATCGCCACATAATGGCGCAGCGGGTCAAACCACGAGAGAATCTGGAAAAATTTCGGCATACTCTCAATCGGGGCGATCGCCCCAGAAAGCTGGATAATCGGCGCATTAAAAAAGAACGACGTTAAGACGACCTGCTGCTGAGTACGCGATAGGGTGGCGAGTAAAATCCCTAAACCAATACTCACAAATACATACAGTCCAGAAAGACTATAAAAAATTAAAAAATTGCCCCGAAAAGGTAAATTGAAAATAAATTTCCCCATACCGCAAGCAATTAAAACATCGCCCATCAAAAGGATAAATAACGGCACAATTTTAGCCAATAAAATTTCCCAGCCCGATGCCGGAGTCATTAACAACTGCTCTAATGTCCCCACATCTTTTTCGCGAATCACTGTCACTGAAGAAATCAGAGAACCCGTTAATGTTAATACTAAACCAATCACTCCCGGCACAAAGAACCAACTACTAATCAAACCGGGATTATATAAAAAACGACTTTGGCTTTCGACGGGGGGCGTTTTAAATTCAGGATTTCTTCGGCGAGTATATTGATTCACAATTTGATTAATATAGCCATTTGTAATGCCTGCAGTATTGGCATCAACCCCATCAATAAAAACTTGTACTTCCGTTGAATTGCCTTGGTTTAAATCTCGATCAAGGTTGGGCGGAATAATTAATCCGGCGGTTAATTTACCATTCCGTACTTGCTCCTGTAACTGAGCTTCATTTTTAGGGATTGACTCAATTTGAAAGATGTCATTTTCCGTCAAGGCAGAAACAAATTCACGACTTTGGGCAGAGTTGGCGTAATCAATTAACCCTAAACTGAGGTGATCGACATTGGGGCTGAGGGCTAAACCAAAAACTAATAATTGAATCGTCGGCGGAAAAATCAGGAGAAAAATAGATTGGCGATTCTTCAAAATTTGTCGGATTTCTTTGAGGGTCAATGCCCAAAATCGACTATCAAAAAAGCGATATAGAAAATTAATTTTCATAACTTCATTTTTCACTCCGACAACTGCATTTTTTTCATGATTTTTGTAGCGGCTTTAAAGAGAAGTAAACCAATCACGCCGACAACAATGGGTACATACCAAATACTGCTCCAACCACTGCCCCGCACAAAGGCATCTCTCGTAAGCAAAATGTAATAGCGGGCGGGAATAATGTTAGCAATTAAAGATAGGGGAAAGGGAATATTTTCTAAGCGGTAAATAAAGCCAGAGAGCAAAAATGAGGTCAAAAATCCGGCGATCGCCGTACCTTGGACTGCGGCATTTTGGTTTCCGCCCCGTGCGCCGATAAATAACCCGAAGGACACCGCCGCTGCGAGGTAAATGGCTGTGCCAATGATCAAGGGGAAGGGACTGGTTTGTAAGCGGATATGGAACAAGACAAAGGAGACGGTCATCACCACGAGGGTTTCGGCGATCGCCACCAGCCAGTACGCCAACCCTTTCCCTAACAGCCATTCCGTAGAACTGAGATCGGAGGCATAGACCTGAATTGCGGTTCCCTGTTCCTTTTCTCGCACCACGGCGATCGCCGCCAGCATCGAGGGAAACACCCAGAAGACGACCCCAAAAATCCCCGGCACAATATATAGGGCTTCCTCTCGACCGGGGTTAAACCAAATGCGCACCCGCGCTTGAATGCCTTCGGGACGTTGGGCATTGGGCAGAGTTTGGATAAAAAAGTTGGTTACCGCCCGCACACTGTTTTGGATCACCCGCGCATTATTCACATCGGTGCCGTCGATCAGGGCTTGCACCTTGGCATTGCCCGCTGCGACATCTTCAGCAAAGGTGGGGGGAATGACGATGGTTGCTTTGGCTGTGCCTCGATCCAGAGAAGATAATGGCGAACTATCGACCAAGGGGGTCGGAATAAATTGATTGGTCGCAAAAAGTCGTTCCACATAGCTACGACTGAGGGGTGAATTGTCAAAATCCTGCACCGCCAAAGGAATATTTTTCGTTTCCAACCGGATCGCGTAGCCATAAATTAACAACATCCCCAAGGGCAGCACCAACGCCAAGGCAACGGTCAGGCGATCGCGGCTAAATTGTGCCAGTTCCTTTTTCGCTTGGGATAAAACACGTTTTAGGCTCATGGTTTAGCGTAAATCCTCCGCCCGTTGGACTGTGCCGATAAAGGAATCTTCGAGGGTGAAGGGAATGGTGCGCTGGCTATATATTTCAATCCCTGCTTGCTGTAAGGTTTGCTGGACAAAATTTAAGTCTTGGGCGGGATTATCTAAAACGAGGTGCAGGCGATCGCCAAAAATCGAGACCCGCCAATGGGCTAATTTTTCCTTGAGTAAATCCGAACTGTGCTGAATTTGGTTGGTACAAAGCTCGATCAATTGCCCCGGTTGCGCCGCCTTAATTTCCGTGGGGGAACCCTGCGCCACGATCTCCCCCGCTACCATAAATGCCATCCGATTACAGTTTTCTGCCTCCTCTAAATAGTGGGTCGTGACAAGGATCGCCGTCCCCTGCCGCGCAAAATCCCGAATTAACCGCCAAAATTGCCGTCGCGCCACCGGATCCACCCCTGAAGTCGGTTCATCGAGAAATAAAATATCCGGCTCGTGCATCACCGACGCGCCAAAGGCGACCCGCTGTTTCCAACCCCCCGGTAAACTGCCCGTTGTGATTTTTTCCCGACCGAGTAACCCGCAGGTTTCCAACACCCACGCGATTTTTTCCCGTCGCAATTTTCGGGGAATGCCGTAAACGCCGCAATAAAATTCCAAATTTTGCTGAATACTCAGATCATCGTACAGGGTAAATTTTTGGCTCATGTACCCCAGCCGCGATCGCACTTCAGAACGGTGGAGATTTTCCGTTTCCCCTGCCAGTGCCATCATCCCCGCCGTCGCTGGGAGCAAGCCACAAATCATTTTAATCGTGGTGGTTTTACCCGCGCCGTTTGCGCCGAGGAGTCCATAAATTTCACCGTAGTGGACATCGAAGGTGACATTTTTTACCGCCTGAAATTCGCCAAAGGTTTTTTGGAGTTGTTGGGCAGAAATGGCGAGTTTGGGAACTTCTGGGTTTAAATTGCCCCGTTTACGGTAATAGGGGAAGGATTTATACACCGGATCTGCCCCTTGCTGCCGCAAATGATTCACAAAGACATTTTCGAGGGTCGGTTCATTCGCCTCTAAACTTTGCACCTGAATGTTCGCAGCGGCTAGGGTTTGCGTAATATCCCGCTGGGCTTGGTCAACGTCGGGGGTCAAAATATCGAGGCGATCGCCAAAGGATTGCACATCGACCACCGTTTCCGGGGGCTGATTACGTAACAATTCCTCTGCTGCTACCAGAGCATTCGCCCGCAATTCCAAGCGATGCAAGCCTAAATTCCGCTGCAAGTCCCCCAACGTGCCAATCTGCTGAATTTCCCCGTCATAAATTAGGGCAATGCGATGACAGCGTTCCGCCTCATCCAGATAGGGCGTTGCCGTCACAATCGTTACCCCCTGGGCCGCAATCCCCGCCAGCAAATCCCAAAACTCCCGCCGCGACACCGGATCAACCCCCGTCGTCGGCTCATCGAGCAGCAAAATTTTCGGCTGGGCAATCAGCGCACAGCACAACGCCAGCTTCTGTTTCATCCCCCCCGACAACTGCCGCGCCAACCGATCCGGAAACTGATCCAAATTCATCAACTCCAGCAAATGACGGTGGCGATCGCCAAATATCTGCTCTGGCACATTCCGTAAGCCCGCCACATAGCGCAAATTTTCCAGAATGCTCAGATCCAAATACAGCGAAAACTGTTGCGTTAAATAGCCCACATCCAAGCGGCACTCCTGCGGTGTTTTGCCGAGCATTGCCACCGAGCCAGCCGTGGCCCCCATCACCCCCGCCAAAATCTGAAAAGTACTCGTTTTCCCCGCCCCATCCGGCCCAATCAGCCCAAAAATCTCCCCCGCTTTCACCGAAAAATCAATGCCCCGCACCGCCCGCACCGCGCCATAGTCTTTCCGCAGTCCCGCCACCTGAATCGTTGTTTCCCCGTAGCGTAACCCGTTGCTAAAAGTTGAATGATTGCTCGTCGCTGTCATCATCACTATCGCTGCACATTTTGGGTCGCATCCGTCAAAATCGTCGCATCCGCAGGCATTCCCGGTTTCGCAAAACCCGCTTCATTTTCAATCTGCAATTTCAAACCGAACACCTGGGTCACCCGATCATCCCGAAAATAAATATTCTCCGGCGTAAAGGAAGCCTCCGTATCAATTGCCGCCACCGTTGCCCGTAAAGGTTCCTCCGGCGCAGAGTCCAAAAACACCGCTGCCGTCTGCCCAATTTGAATCGCCCCCACCTCTTTTTCAGGAATAAAGCCCCGTAGATACACATCCCCCAAATTCACTAGGGTTAACAGGGTTTTTCCCGTTGCCACCACTTCCCCCGGTTCGGCGGTGCGCGTTAACACCACCCCATCGATGGGACTGACCAATTCTAAATCCTGGAGTTTCGCGGCAATTTCGTTGTAATTGGCTTGGGCATTTTGCACTTGGGCTTGGGCGGCACTAAGTTGAGCTTGAGCTTGGACGAGTTGGGTTTGGAGCCGTTGCACTTGCACCGCACGGATATCGGGGTTAAATTGGCTGGCTTGGGTTTGGGTGAGATTTCCCTCGGCGGTTTTGACCTGTTCAGCGGCGGCAGCTACGACGGCACGGCGGGCATCGAGGTTTTCCTTCGTCGATAAATATTGGGTTTGGGCTTGTTCTAAGCGCTGCTTGGACACCACACCGGATGCGTACAATTCCTGAAAGCGATCGCCATCGGCTTTGGCAAGGGCGAGTTCTGCTTCGAGTTGTTTGACCTGAGCTTGGGCTTGGGCGAGTTGGGCTTTCGCGGCGGCAACATTGGCTTGGGCGGCATTCACCCGTCCGGTGGTGTCATCCTGGGCCTGCTGTTGGATGAGTTGGGCTTCGGTGATCTGATTTTCAATGACGGCGATTTGCAGTTGGGCTTGGTTCACCTGTTGCTGGGCGGCGTTAATCCGAGCCTGTGCCCCCTCCAAAGCAGCTTGTAATTCAGCACTGTCGAGGGTGACGAGGACTTGCCCTTTTTGTACCGTATCCCCTTCTCGCACGGCGATCGCCTCTATTTTCCCGCCCACCTTGGCGCTAATATTCGTTTCATAGCCTTCGATTCTGCCGCTGAGTTCGATGCCTTGGGTGGGTTCTGGACGGAGGAAATAGTTCACCAGACCAACGCCCAATCCCCCCACCAGCACGATGGGCAGCGCAATTTTAAGAAATTTTGGAATGCCTTTGTTTTGGGTCGTTGCGGCAGCAGTCATCACATTTCTAGGAGATTTTCGTCGTTAATCTAACTACCTTTCATTATGGAAGGGATACGCCGGGGGATGGCTCAGCACGTAGTATTTCGACAAATTGCCATCGCTGATAAGGTTTATCTATTTTTGGCGACACCCGGCAAAATTCCAGGGAAAATGGTGGGCAACTTAAGGCGATCGCCCATGGCCAATCTCAAAATCCCGAAGCAAGAGTATTGCCCCTACGCCCAATATTGGGAACCAAAATCGACCCCAGAAGGTTATGTGCTCTCAGCAGAATCTCCCCAATCGAGAAGCTGGGCCGCGATGGGCTGTGCGGGTCTTTTTATTACGGTGTGGCTGGGGATTTGGTGCGGGGTTTCTTTTACGATGTTTGCGATCGCCTTAGTACAGATCTTCCAAGGCCCAACATTGGGAGCCATATTTATGTTGCTGTTCCTAATTCCCTTTGTGGCCATTGGCGTGGGCGGACTGGTTTGGGTCGGGCGACTCCTCTACCAAAAATATCGAATCAAAACTGGGGTACTGATTTTACCAACCTATCCACTCTACGCTGGGGAAACCTATCGGGTGCGCTATCGCCGCCTCTTGCGTAACGGGCAAACAACCCAAACGGCTCTTCTGTCTGCCACCTGGTTGCATTATGAATGGGTGCAATATTATCGCGGCACAGACCTCGAAACTGTGACCCACGGGCTTTCAACCCAGGCTTGTTTGGAGCACGCCATTGGTCGGGGAGTCAAGCAACTAGAATACACAATCGATCTGACCATTCCCGCCGATGCCAAGCCGAGCATCTACGCGCCGCCCCACAATCAACTGCGCTGGGAACTTCAGGTGCGTTGTCATTTGCCCCAGGTTGTGCGGGATACATCTTTTTTTAAGTTAAGGGTGGTGAGGAGACCATGACAACGCTGAAAACGCCCATTATGCTACATCTTGACCGTGATGCAGTGAGTTTGGGAGAGAGATTATCGGGTGATTTTGTCTGGCAGCCAGAAGATACGGAACGTTGCCCGAAAAAAGCGACGGTTTCTATTCTGTGGTCAACGGAAGGCCGAGGCAAAGGCGATCGCCACCGGGTCAGTTCCCAAATCCTTGACCCAAATATGGTGCTGAATCTCATGGGGCGAAACCATCCTTTTAAGTTTGAGATTCCGTTGGATGCGCCTATTTCCTACGATGGCTTTTTATTTCGGTTGATGTGGTCTGTGGAAGTGCGGATCACGTTTCCAGGCTTGTTTAGCGACAAAGATACAGCGGTAGCTTCTTTTCAGGTATTGGCTTAGGCATGGCGACAAATCCTTACCAGGCCATAGGTTTACGGCACAATCCCTTTATCGGCACGGAACAACTGGCGCAGACGGTCGCATTTTGGCTGGATCGCGGTTATTCTGAAGCGCCCTTGCCAGGGAGAAATCAGTTTGTGCAAATCCTGGGGGAAAAGGGTTTCGGAAAAACGGCCCATCTGCACCATTGGCGATCGCAAACGGGGGGAAGTTATTGTTATGTGCCGCCCAATTATCTCCAGCGTTGGCAATGGCTAAAAACGGGGGCGATCGCCTATTGGGATGAAGTGGATCGCCTGCCCCTAGGGTTATTTCTGGGGGGATTGCTCCGGGTGCGTTTCCGGCGGGGGACGGTGGTGGTTGGTAGCCATGTGGATATTAGTTTTTGGGCGAAACTGGTGGGGCTGAAAACAACAACGATTCAGCTTCCCTCTCTCGACATACCCACTTTGCAAGCCTGGGCCGCGTTCAAAATTGCGGCAACCACCATCCCGGATCAGACTTGTCCTCTAACCCTTTCCCCAGAAAAGGCGGCGGAAATTGTGACCCAATCCCAGGGATCTTGGCGACGGGCCGCAGATTATCTCCACATCTGGGCAGCGGCGATCGCCTTTTCAAATTCACAACAAAATTGACTCAACTGTAATGGAAAAAAATTCAAGTCATCTTGTCGAGCCACTGCATCAGTAATTTGTTTGATTCACTACAAAAGTGCAGATATTCACCATCAGTTCTGTTTTTTTAAGTGGAGAAAAACCAATGACTATTTCTTTCAAAGCCCTTTCTTTCGCAACCCTCGGTACCCTTTCTTTAACTACTGGCTTCATGCTCAACGCAGCGAATGCTTCACCATTGCCCCGATCCAAGCCCCTGACTCAAATTAGTCAATCTAGACAATCCCAAACCTTTGATCTGCGACCGATTCCCGCCCAAAATATTTTTCAACCCCAGTTCGATCTGGCTGCTCCCGTTTCTCTCGTTGGTCGTTGGCAGGGGAATATGGGCAGTGTTGGCGATGATGTTTTAACTAACTTTGATGTGACGTTGTCCCCTGGGGGCAATGGTTCCTGGAAGCTTTACGGTGGCCAGGGTGTGATGCAACAAGGAACCGCTTCGGCTTCACTTCAAGGGAGTAATGTCACCATTCAGCTCAATGGTTTTTCTGGGCAAACTGTCGTCCTCGAAGGCACCCTCCAAAATGGCAGTACGAAGATTTCCGGTAAACTAGCGGGCTATCCCAATAGCTTCTTCAATCTTCAAAAGTAAGACTAAGACAATGTACAAATGATGCAAAATTTGGCAGCAGCACTGAAATTATCCCGCAAGATAATGGCAGTGCTGATTATTTTGTTGGCGATCGCCTCAATGTATGTATAGAGCATTACCCTCCTTTACCAATAGCTTCATGCGGCAGGCAGAAATGGGTTAAACACACGCACTTCCGCTTTCTCAAAATCTTCTACATTGCGAGTGACGACACATAAATCATTCACCGAGGCGATCGCCGCGATGAATAGATCTGGCTGACTAAAAGTGTAATTTTGCTTGCGTCCCCGCTCGACCATCCAGCGCCACTCTAAAATGACAGCCTCATCTACGGACAATAGGCGATCGCTAAACCAAGGACGTAAGGTATTTTCTAGCCACTGGATTAACTCTTGACGAAAAACTCTATCTTCCACCCGCTCTATCCCAAAACGGATCTCTGCCATCGTCACGGTACTGAGGTAGAACGATTGGGGTGGTTGGCGATCGCTCCAAGCCTTTACCGCTGGGTGACAATGTTGTTTTCGCAGTTCTGAGATCACGTTTGTATTCAGTAACCAGCCCTTCATAGCTCCACTTCTCTAACGGGACTCTGAACACCCGACGACTCAAAATCCAGGCTATTCAAAGGGGATTGAGAAAGTAGCTCGTGAATATTGGGTTGTTTCAATAAAGGTAAAAGTTTAGCGAATTGATCCGCAGCGAGGATAACAACTGCATCTTTTCCTCGTACTGTGACCAGTTGTGGATCAGCATCCCGCGCTAGACGCACCACCTCACTAAACCGGGCTTTGGCGTCTTCTAATTTCCAAGTCTGAAGATTCTCTAAACTGTGGACTACCGCATCGCCAGAAGAAACCGAAAATGAAGTCATTTTTCTTACCTGACTATATCTAGTTAGATACTAACCTAGAGGCGATCGCCTTGTAGATTGCACCTAAGGGATCTACAAAAATCTCCGGAAAAATAGGGAATCAATTTTCACTTTGGAAATTACAGGGACTATCCCCGTTAGTTTACGGGGAAAGTTTTAACGGAACGATGGCTTCCTGCCACAATGGAAAGGTTTCTGTGCGATCGCCACTGATGATTCTTTGCCTGAATCCCACTTGTTCCCAACCCCGTAACCCTGATCAGGGGAAATTTTGCATGGCCTGTGGTCAACCCCTGGTGTTAGGCGATCGCTATATAGTCCGGCAAGTTCTGCACCAAGGAACTAAGGGACGCACCCTCTTGGGCATTGACCGGGGCACTTTTCCCGAAAGTTATTGCATTCTTAAGCAAGTTTTTCTGACCCAGAGCGTGCAAGCCCAGCAGTTTGTGGAAATGTTCCAGGAGAATGCGGCGCGGTTAAAAACGTTAGGCGATCGCCCGGAATTTCCGACGGTTTTAGGGCTATTTTTACCGGAACATTGGCATCAAATCACGATTCCACCGACCCTTGTGTTTGAAAAAATTGCTGGGGAAAGTTTACGGCAGCGGCTCGATCTTATGGGGCCATTCTCCGAGGCAAAATTACGGGAGTTTCTCCAGGACATTCTCCCCTTGGTACAACTCATTCATGATCATGGGCTAATTCATCGAGATCTAAACCCCGATAATCTTCTATTTACTCCAGCACAGCATTGGGCGATCGTCGATTTTACGGCGGCAAAGGTAACCTCAAAAATGGCCAGCGCAGAACCCGGCACCCTAATCGGTTCGGGGATTTACACCGCCCCAGAGCAACTGCGGGGTCAAAGTTATCCTGGCAGCGATCTTTACAGCCTGGGGGTGATCTGCCTGGAACTGCTCACCTCAATTCATCCCTTTGATCTCTACAGTGTGCGCGAAAATCGCTGGGTCTGGCGGGATTATCTCACCACACCGATTAGCAATAATCTGGGCCACTTACTGGATCAAATGCTGGCTGAAGCCGTCGGCGATCGCCCCCAGTCTGCCCAGGCGATCCTCGATCAACTTTTTCCAACCGCCAGACCAGTCACCCCAAAACCGATACCGCGAGTTGCCCCCGAACCGCCTCAAATTATTTCCCTAATTGAACCCAGCCCCGTGCCCCAATGGTATTGTTTTCGCACCTTTACGGGCCACCACGCCTATATCACCGCCCTACAGTTTGCCCCGGATAGTCAGTTTCTCGCTAGTGCCGCTGCGGATCAAACGATTCGCCTCTGGGATCTAGACCGCCGTCGGGAGTCTCGTTGTTTGCGGGGGCACTGGGGGATTATTTCTGGATTAGCCTTTTGGGGCGATCGCCTTATTTCTGGCAGTTGGGACTACACCATTCGTCTCTGGAATTGGCAACAGGGAGAACAGACCGCTTGTCTCCAGGGAAGATCGACTTGGATTCAGGGGCTTGCTTGCTGGGAAAAAACAGGGCAATTAGCCACTTTGGGGGCCGATCAGGAAATTGTTGTCTGGGATTTAACGACACAAAAAATTCTCTACACTTTTACCGTATCGGGTGCTCAACTGATCCGAGCATCCCAGGCGAAAAACCAGCTCTGGCTCGCCCAGGGAAATGGTTTAACTTGCTATGAACAAGGCCAGTCTGTTCAAACTCTCCCGGAACATCAAGGGGAAATTCTTGATTTTCAAGTGAGTGCCGATGGTCAATTTTTAATCAGTATCGCCACGGATCAGACCCTCAAAATTTGGCCCCTCGCTTCTGATTACACACCCAAAATTCTCCGGCCAGTCATTCCCTTTACCCAATTGGCGATCACCCCTAGTCAACGTTTTTTTGCTGGCGGCGATCGCCAAGGAAACCTTTCCCTCTGGCAACTCGGTCAGGAACAACCTTTCGTCGCACTAGCCGCCCACAGCAGCGAAATAAAGGCGATCGCCATTGCCCCAGACAGTCAAGTTATTGCCACCGCCGCCGCCGATAAAACCATTAAACTCTGGCGATTCGGGATACAATGACCACCGAGCAAAAACAAGAATTTAAAACATAAAGCCCCATGCTACGAGCCGGAATCGTCGGACTGCCCAACGTTGGAAAATCCACCCTTTTCAATGCCCTCTGTGAAAATGCCAAAGCAGACGCGGCCAATTTTCCTTTTTGTACCATCGAACCCAATGTGGGGGTGGTGGCGGTTCCCGATGGGCGTCTTGATGTCCTCGCCGACATTTCCAAATCCGCCAAAATTGTCCCCACCCGCATCGAATTTGTCGATATCGCTGGCTTGGTAAAAGGGGCGAGCCAAGGGGAAGGTTTGGGCAATCAGTTCCTCGCTAATATCCGTGAAGTGGATGCGATCGTCCATGTGGTGCGTTGTTTCGACGACGATGACATTATCCATGTGTCCGGTTCCGTTGATCCGATCCGCGACATTGAAGTGATTAGCCTAGAGTTGATCCTCGCTGATTTGGCCCAGGTGGAAAAACGTCTCGACCGCGCCCGCAAACAAGCCAAGAGCCGCGCCAAGGAAGCCCTGTTGGAAGTGGCCGTTTTAGAAAAGATTTTGCCCGTCCTTGAAGATGGTCGTCCGGCCCGGGAAGTGGAACTAGATGAAGACGAAGAACTAGCGATCAAAGCCCTTGGTTTGCTGACCCGTAAGCCTGTAATCTATGCGACCAACGTTTCCGAAGAAGATCTCGCCGATGGTAATGCTTGGGTAGAACAGGTCAGGGAGTTAGCCCAGCAGGAAAATGCCCAGGTGGTCGTGGTTTCGGCCCAGGTGGAAGCAGAATTAGTGGAATTAGACGCCGCCGAAAAGAAAGATTTCCTCGAATCCCTCGGCGTAGAAGAAGGGGGGCTGCAATCTCTCATTCGCGCCACCTATGAACTGTTGGGTTTACGAACCTATTTCACCACTGGCCCCGAAGAAACCCGCGCTTGGACAATCCATGTGGGCATGAAAGCACCCCAGGCCGCCGGGGTAATTCACACAGACTTTGAACGGGGCTTTATCCGGGCGGAAACGGTGGCCTACCAAGATTTGGTGGATTGTGGGGCAATGCCTGCGGCCAAGGAAAAGGGCCTAGTGCGTGCGGAAGGAAAAGAATACTTAGTCCAGGAAGGGGATGTAATGTTATTTCGTTTTAATGTCTAGGGCAATGGTCAAGATTTGGGGAAAAGTGCTTGTTCTGGGTTTATTGATTTGGTTTTTGGGGTGGAGTCCGGTTTGGGCCGAATCCCTAGGCGATCGCCTTGATCATTATCCCCAGTGGCAGGATTTACCAAGCTTGAATCCGGTGCAAACTGGAGAAGACCTAATTTATCCGGATTGGTTTGCGGGCACCTGGCAGGTCGCGAGTACCCTGATCGACCAGGTGGCTCCCCTCGCACCGGATTTAGTGACACCTGGCTTTGCCGCTAACGAAACATTAATTGGCCAGCCTTTTCTGTTTCGGGTGCGGTTTCAACCCCAGACGAACTTTTTAGTAAAACCTTTATCTTTACCGAGGTCGACTGGGGCGGCGATTGTGGCAGACCGGGCATTTAATGGTGCTGAAATTGCCCAGGCTTACCTAGGCAAAAAAACGGTACAAAAAGTAGAAGTTGATCCCCAACATCCCAACCGCCAGTTAACGATTTTAAAAGGCGATCGCCGTCTGATTTCTACCGTCACAGGCCGCACCCAAGCTCAACTTAACCCCGACCAGTTTTTCAGTAGTGAACTCACCCAACAGCAATTTCAAAGTAGCGAGCAAATTTATCTGAATCGCGTTGAAACAACGACGGATTATCAACAGCTTGACTCCGATCATGTTACAGCCAATCAAGTAACTGCAATTTATTTATCTTCCAGTGATCCCGACTTTTTTAAGGCCCAAAATAAACCTGTAGCCCTTTACCATTACCATTTAGAGTTAACAAAAGTTTCTGAATAAATTAGGAATTTTAAACACGTTTCAGAACGATTTTTAAGGCAAGGCTAATCTTTTAAAAATTAAGGTGAATCATGAAAATTCTTGGCACAACAAAACTCCTTGGTGTGATTGGGGATCCCGTTAAACATTCTTTCTCGCCAATCATGCACAATGCGGCGATCGCCGAACTGGGAGTGGATTATGTTTATCTCGCGTTCCCGGTGGCGGCGGCGGCTCTAAAAGCGGCCCTGGATGGGTTTTGGGCGATTGATCTCCAAGGATTTAGCATCACCATTCCCCACAAACAGGCGATTATGGCGCACCTAGAGGCGATCGCCCCGGAGGCTGAACTGGTGGGCGCGGTGAATACCGTTTGGCGCACGGAAACGGGTTGGCAGGGGACAAATACTGATGTGGCGGGCTTTGTGGCTCCTTTGCAGGCGTTGGAACGGGACTGGTCGAATGTGACCCCGGTGATCCTCGGCAATGGCGGTGCGGCGCGGGCAGTGGTAGTCGGTTGCCATCAATTGGGTTGTCCGCAGATCCATGTGTTGGGGCGTGATCCCAAAAAATTGGCGCAATTTAGCGAAAGTTGGCAAAATACGCCCCTAGCGGGCAAGGTACAAACCCATCTTTGGGGCGATCGCCAACGGTTAATTCCCCAGGCCCAACTGCTGGTCAATGCCACCCCCATCGGGATGTTTCCCCAGGTCGATGCGTCCCCAGTCAGTGACGAATTGATGGCCAATCTTCCCCCAGGGGCGATCGCCTACGATTTAATTTATACGCCTTCTCCTACCCAGTTTCTTAAACAAGCCCAGACCCAGGGCGCAGCAATTATTGACGGGAGCGAAATGTTGGTACAGCAAGGGGCGATCGCCCTAGAAAAATGGCTCGGCCAACCGGTACCTGTCGATACCATGCGTCAAGCGTTACTTAATCATCTCGCTCGGTAAAATCAGAACCGGACAGATCTATCGGTTCCTCGATCAAAACTGCGTATGATAAAAGCATCTCCCTTGGCTAGGCCAGGGCCAACTCTCCCACTCTTCCTCGCCAGGCGCTCACAAAAGATAAATTCCCATGGGCCTATACAAAAGAGTCTATAGAATCCAGAGCATCAGTCCTTCTGACCTCGTGCTCAAACAAGGCATTGATAAAAACACAGCGATAATCCTTGCCTTCGTGCCAACCCTCGCGATTATTTTATGGCCAATTTCTGATTTTTTGGGCTATCGCTATGCCGTTTATCTTGTGGGTTTATTTATCTATACTTTTATCTTTTTTCCCTTTTATCTGATGCCCTACGCTCGCTATCTAAAAGTAGATGCCGATGCGAACCAAATTATTTATTTAGAAGCCTATTTAATTCAACTCTTTAAGCGGGGCCGCCCTTGGTTTCAATTCTTGCCCCAACCCAAGGTTTACGCCCTCAAAATTCCCCAACTCAAAGCACTCCACGTTACTCAATATGACACCCTGCGTTTCTTGGGCAAAGGAGAAAAAATTCTCTTTCCAGATTTTAAATTCGATAATATCTACGAATTAACGCGTACAGTGGTACGAATTTTTCCCCTCCTGGAAGCGGAAGTTTGGGTCAACCCTTGGGAAGGGAATTATGGCAATCCCTACACCTACCTCCGCCGTAAACTGAAAGGGGCAAATATTATGTTTTTAACGGGCAGTTCTGGCTCAGAGCTGTTGGGTGATGATGAGCAACTGTGAACGACGAGCTTTTATTTCCGCAGGTGGGAAGGCAATTCGATGTGGGGAATAATCTCCCGTAAATCATCAAAGGACACCAGACCAAAATTCAAAATGGTCGGTAAAGGTAAGTGGCAATCAATGAGGGTGGTGCGGATGCGTTCCTTGGCCTTACCGCCATCGATAATGAGCGAAACTTGTTGCCCAAAAAAGGCTTCAGCGGTTTTTGCATCATTTGCACGCATCTCACTCCCTAAACTTGCGGTGCCAGCGGCAATGGGAAAAGGAGCTTGGGCGGCGAGGTCGTAGATAAATTGGTCAGGACAGGACACAAAAACCTCACTATGACCAGCAGTTACGCCTTCGGCCAAGTTGTTGCGGTGGGGAAGAATGACGCTAATGGGATAGGGAAATTGATTGACGAGGGTTTGGGCTTCGGCACTGAGGATGCCGTATTCAGGCACCTTTGGGGGCGTTAAGAGAAGGGTCAGGGGCTTGCGGGGCTCCCAGCCTTTGAGTTCGTGGATCTGATTGGTCGCCTGGGGATTTAGGGCATTGGCAATGAGCAGATACACCACGTCGGTATGGATCACAACGACCTGCCCACGGTCTAGTTGTTCGATGATGGGGGCGATCGCCTGGGGAGATTTGGGCAAAAATGTTGCCATAGTAATTGCACCTAGCTATTTTTTCCATCCTAAGTGATGCAATTGCTGCATGATGCGTTTTTCGCATTAAAATATTTAATTTTTCGCATATCTAATCCAAATGGCAGCGAGGCTCGCCCTTTCTCAAGGCCAATGAACTGCTGGCAATGTTCTTTCCTATGGCGAAGATTCCAGCGGTATTGAAGACTTGCCCTGGCTCAAAATGCCATATTTCGGCGCAAAAAACATCGCCAATACAAAGACAATCGTCAGTAAAACCACGATCGCCCCCCCTGTCGAAACATCAAAGTGATAGCTCAAATAGGTGCCGAAAACACAGGAAAAAATGCTGCTCGCCCCAGAGATCCACAGCATATGATCAAAGCGGTCTGTCAGTAGATAGGCGATGGAGCCTGGGGTCACGAGCATCGCAATGACGAGAATAATGCCCGCCGTTTGTAGGGCCGTCACAATGGTCAACGCCAGCACAGACAAAAGCGTGTAATACATCAGTCGAGTATTCAGGCCGATGGCTTTGGCGTGATTTGGGTCGAAGCAAAAGAGTAGCAAATCCTTCCGTTGAATGAGGATCACCACCAAGGTTAGGGTGCCGGCGATCAAGGTTTGCACAATATCACTGTTGGAGATCCCAAGAACGTTGCCAAACAGAATATGGAAAAGATCGATATTACTGGGGATTTTCGTAATTAAGACCAAGCCGGAGGCAAAGAACCCGGTGAAAATCACCCCAATGACAGCATCTTCTTTGAGCCTTGTTTTTGACTTTACATAACCAATGGCCACAGTTGCGCCAAAACCAAAGATGAAGGCGCCAATGGCGAAGGGAATATTGAGGGCATAGGCCACCACGACTCCTGGAACGACGGCATGGGAAACGGCATCCCCCATCAGTGACCAACCCTTGAGGGTGATATAGCAGGACAACACCGCACAGACGAGGCCGACAAAGGCACTTACCCAAATGGCTTTGACGAGAAATCCATACTGTAGGGGTTCAATAATCCAATTCACTAAGCTCATTGATCTACTTCTTCTAAACTGTTGGGCTGCTGTTGGTAATGGGAGGATAATTTTTCGAGACTGGCGACGGGTAACCCCCCAAAAGTCATCACGAGGTTTTCTTCTGTGAAGGTATCGGCGGTGTAACCTTCGGCAAGAACAGTGCGATTGAGGAGAATTGTGCGATCGCAGAACGTTGAGATCGAAGCAAGATCGTGGGTCGAGATTAAAATCGTGTGCCCCTCATCCCGCAACTGCACCAACAGATCGATGATGCTTTTTTCTGTTTTGATATCAACTCCCGTAAAGGGTTCATCAAGCAAAATAATTTTGCCTTCCTGGGCCAAGGCCCGCGCGAGGAAAGCCCGTTTTTTTTGGCCGCCGGAGAGTTCGCCAATTTGACGGTGACGGAATTCCACCAGATCTACCCGCTCTAGACTTTCCATCACTAAACGACGGTCTTTTTGACTGGGAATCCGCAGCAGATTCATATAGCCATAGCGACCCATCATCACCACATCAAACACGCTCACGGGAAAGTTCCAATCCACTTCATCGGCTTGGGGAACATAGGCCATCAGTTGTTTTTTCTGGGCCTGCTGCACCGACTGACCCGCAATGGTGACACGCCCTTGGGTCGGTTTCAAAAACCCCATAATCGATTTAAACAGGGTTGATTTGCCACAACCATTGGGGCCAACAAGGGCGGTGATGGTGCCTGGTTTGACGTGACAACTGGTGTTGTAAAGGGCGAGGCGGGTGTTGCTGTAGGTGACGCTGATATTTTCAACGGCGATTTCTGGGATTGGGTAAGTCATCGCATTTTACCGGGGTAGTGGGTTTAGGAAAGTCTGATTAGAGCGGGTTTTCTCCTACTGGGCTGTTCCGGCGAGGAGGCCATTGGCGATCGTCCGCACGTCATACTCGAGGAGATCTAAAAATGTTGGCACTGGGCCATCGGGGGTTGAGAGGGAATCGACATAGAGGTTCCCCCCAAAGCGGGCGCCCGTCGCCTTAGCCACTTCTTTTTGGCCTTCGTCGCTGACGGTGCTTTCACAGAAAATGGTGGGGACATCGTTGGCCTCAACTTGGGTGATGACGCTCTGGACTTGCTTGGGGGTAAATTGTTGTTCGGCGTTGATGGGCCAAATGTAGATTTCTTCGAGGCCATAATCCTGGGCCAGGTAAGAAAATGCGCCTTCACAACTGACGAGGAACCGCTGTGCTGTGGGAACAAGGTTGAGATCGGCTTCAAATTCGGCGGCGATCGCCTCTAGTTCGGCACTGTAGGCAGCGGCATTGGCGTTATAGGTTGCCGCATTGTCTGGATCGAGTGCCACAAACGCTTGACGGATATTTTCGACATAAACCAGGGCATTTTTTGGCGACATCCAAGCATGGGGATTGGGCTTGTCGGTATAGGGGCCTTCAGCGATGGGAATCGGCTCAATGCCTTCGGTCACAATGACGGCGGGGACATCGTTGAGATTGCCTAAAAATTGCTCAAACCACCGTTCTAAATTCATGCCGTTATAGAGCAATAAATCCGCATCCTGGGCCCGCACGAGATCACTGGGGGTGGGTTCGTAGCCGTGGATCTCGGCCCCAATTCTGGTGATCGATTCAACGATTAATTTATCGCCCGCCACATTCTGGGCGATGTCGGCGATCACGGTGAATGTGGTTAAGACTTTTTTGCGCCCGTCTGTGTCATTAACCGTTGTTTCGTTATTGGTCGAAACATCACTATCGACTGGCGGAGCCGCTTGCTGGGTACAACCTACTAACCAAATGCCGCAGACAATACCGACGAGGCCAAGGGTTTGCCGCGGTAAGTTTATCCGAATCATGAAACAATTATGAAAAGATCGTAGCCAGATTATCTCATTTTCTTTTCATATTTGCCAAGGTTGCCCTCCTAAAAACTGCTTTTGTAAAGTTTCTTTACTATTCGTTCTGTAGGTACTGCATCGTTAAGCTAGAGGAGTGGCCATAGTTGCCGATATCTAATGGGTCGTCGAAAAATTTATGTTGAATGTTGTATTTGCAATGGTTTCAGAACCCCAATTTCCCGTCGTTTCAGAGGTAGTACCGCCCTTAGCTCAGGGTTTAGAGTTGCCCCCAACTGCTGCGGGGAAAGCGGCTTATCAGTCGGGGGTTGAGTTCCATGAACTGGCTGATTTTGACCAAGCGATCGCCGCCTACCAAAGGGCGATCGCCGTTGATCCGGATTTTGTTGATCCCTACATTAATTTGAGCTTGATCTACATCAGTATGGGCCAGTTGGACGACGCGGAAGCGTTGTTGCAGACAGTGTTGTCATTGCCGGATCACCCGGAGGAACCCGCAAGCATCCATGCCCTCGCCCATTACAATCTGGGCATTATTTATAGTCGCCAAGGGGACTCAACCCAGGCGTTGGCTCAGGTGAATCAGGCCCTGGCGATCGCCCCAAATTTTGACCAAGCCCAAACTTTCTACCAACAGTTACAGACTGCGCCGGAGTAAGCCTTGTGATTTAGACCGGAATTTTTTCGAGGGTGGCTTGGATGACGGCGAGGGGAGCCTGGGCAAAATACTGCTTTTGGAATTGCTCTTCGAGGATTGCCTGTTTAAATTGGGCAAAAGCTTCTGGATCAGGAGTGACGGTCGTCTGCTGAAAACGCACTTGTTCGCCTTGAATTTCAGCGACAAAGCCGACATTCTTTAAAGCCTTTAGACCGAAATCTAAGGGGCGATCGCCGCAATGGAGTTTTGCTTTCAGGTCAGCCAGGGAAACCGTTTGATCCTGGGCCAGTACATATTTCGCAATGCCAATCAGCGTTTTAAAACACTGTTCCGGAGTGTCGGCAGTCGGTGAAACATAGTGGAGGGCCAAGGGTTTCCCCGTGGCGATCGCCTGCTGATAATTCCCATAAAGTTCCTGCCAAGTGACAGGGCAATCCTTTTGCAACACATACTGATCCAAAGCTTCCTGGGGGAGAGACTGATGGCGAAAATCGAGTAATGTTTGTGGGGCCGATTCTGCGGCGATCTTTGCGGTCGGGGCCACAGCCAAGAGACGCACAAAATATTGATCCTGAGTCTGGGCCTCTTTGCGGTCTAGCTCAACTACCACGTCCAACCCGGCCCCCTGGGTTAAATCGTCGGGATGGCCGCCCCACCAAATGCCACTAATTTCATCCGTTTCATCCCAAAGTTCAAAGTTTGTCTTGAAATAATTCAGTTTGCGATTAAATTTGTCCCGCAATTTGCTAAACCCAGTCACCGTCAGACCACAGTCTTTGATCAATAGTTTTGGTTTTGGATTCCCCATCCCAAAGGGTTCTAGGCATTCTAAAGATTGAAATAATGATTCCCCCAGGTCGGCGATCGCCACCACAAGATCAATGGTGATTTCTTCCTGATTCGTTTCCATGGAACTCCCCCACTGTTGCCGGGCCTGCTGATTAATCGCCGTCTTAAACATCGCCAAATTTTCGGGCCGCACACTCAAACCCGCCGCAAAGGGATGCCCGCCAAAGCGATGCAACAGGTGACTTTGGGCTTGCACCAAATCATACAAATCGATGCCGTGGGCGGAACGGGCGGATCCTTTCCAGAGGTCTTGCTCTGAGTCGTAGGTTAAAAGAATGGTCGGGCGGCCAAAGGTTTGGGCAATTTGGCTCGCTACCAATCCCAGTACGCCCCCCTGCCACTGGGCATCACACACCACTAAAACGCTCGTGGTCGATAAATCTAGGGTTTCGATCTGGGCCTTGGCCTGCTGGACGACCTTTTGTTGAATCTCTTTACGACGGGCATTGGCGAGTTCTGTCTGTTGGGCGAGGTAACCACAGCGCCCCCGTTCACGACTGGTGAGCAGTTCTACACAAAAGCTTGCATCCCCATAGATGCGACTGACGGCATTAATCCGTGGCCCGATGCCAAAGGAAATATCGGTTGGGCGATCGCCGGTTTTATGGCAATTATCGAGGAGCGCTTTGATGCCTGGATGGACGACAGTTTTCGGGTTTGTTTGTTTTTGTAGGGCTTGGATCCCCACCTGGGCCAGATAACGGCAATCTCCTTTGAGGGCCACTAAATCTGCAATTAAACCAATCGCCACAAGGTCTAAGAGATCGGTAACGGGCGGCCTTGTCGGATCCGGTAGAGTTTCTGATAAGGCCTCAACTAATTTATAGGCCACGGCAACCCCAGACAGATGAAATAGGGGATGATTTTCAGCAAAATAACGGGGATTAATAATCGATAAAACGTCGGGTCTGGTTTCCGGTAAAGTGTGATGATCGGTAATAATCAGGTCAATATCAAGGCTTTTTGCGTGGGCAATTTCTGTCAAGTTTGTGCTACCAGTATCGCAGGTGATAATTAAACTTGCGCCCCAGGTTTTCAGGCGATCAATACCTGGATTATTTAAGCCGTGGGATTCCGTTAAACGATTGGGAATATAATAGGTTAATTGGGTTTCTTGGGAAAAAAATTGCCCTAATCCTTCCCATAAAACACTCGTCGCGGTGACGCCATCGGCATCAAAGTCTCCCCAGATGGCCACCTTTTCACCCCGTTCTTTCGCTTGTATCAAGCGGTGAATCGCCCGTTTCATTTCTTGGCCAAAGGCAAAGGCAGAAGTTGGCGCGTAAGCCTCTGGGTTGAGGAAGCCAGCTAAGGTATTTTCATCATTAAAGCCCCGTTGCCATAGGAGTTGGGCTAAATGGCGATCGCCTTTGCCATCGGTCAGGATTTCGACCCGCCGAATAAAAGAGTCCGGCACCTGTGGTGTTGCTAAAACCTGCCAATTCACTTTAATGCTTTTTCCTCTGGGTTTAATGGCTTGACTGTTAGATTTTATTCAATAGCCAATTACGGCAAAATTATATTCTTATAATTGAGCGATCGCCTCCTGGGCCTGCCAAGAAAACTGGTCGGCACGGCGAAACATTTCCTGGCCACTGTGGAGGTATTCTTCATTGTAATTGAGGGTAAACCATTCCAATTGCTCTAGCCCGTCACCCAGATGATTTAAGCAATAATATAAATCCCGTGCGGCCCGCGCTACATTGGCTGGATTTGGCAACGATTGAAATAATTTTTGGGCCTGGTCTAAAATGGCTTGGCAATCTTCTAAATAGGTTTGGAACGTTGCCATCAGATCATCATCAAAGGGGTCGGCTGCCAACTCATCAATTTGATCTTCTAGGGGTTTAATAATCTTTAAAATTGCCTGGTTTAACGGTCGATAAATGTGCTGTAACCAAACATCTAAATCCGTCTCTGTGGTTTGGCGGGGACGCACCGTTGTCCCCTGGGCCGAGCGAATTCCGCGATAGTTTGCCGCATCCCGACTGAGATCATACTGCTTGCGCTGGTGGGCATCCCCCAAGATTTCGTAGGCATGGTTTAGGGCCACAATGCGATCGCCGTTGGCGGTTTGACTTTTATCGCAGGTGTCTGGGTGGTATTGCTTCGCGAGGCGACGATAGGCGTTTTTGATCTCCTGCTGGGTGGCCTTCGGAGAAATGTTGAGCACTTTGTAATAATCTGGCGTTGTCATACTCCGAAATTCGCTGAAAATTGCGAGAAATTGCGGCGAGATTACGAGCTATGCTAACCGAAATTGGCGGCTGTTTCAGGCGTTTTTTGAATTTTTGTGACCCCTAAATGTGGGTAAGCTAAGGTTGAAAATTTGAGGAATGCGATGAATTTAGATGTGATTGTCGAGTTGGCGATCGCCTTAGCCTTGGGGGTGATTATTGGCCTAGAACGGGGCTGGCGCAACCGGGCCGACGATGAGGGTTACGGCGATAGCGGCCTCCGCAATTTTTCAATTTGTGGCTTACTGGGGGGAATTGCCGCTTTACTGGCGCAAAGTTGGGGATTTAGTATTCTTGTCGGCATTTTCCTCGGTTTAGCGGGTTTGGTGGCCACCTCCTACGTTTTGACCGCGAAAAAATCCGGTGATTATGGCAGCACGACAGAATTGGCCTTAATGATCACCTTTTGTCTGGGAGCCTTGGCCTTGAGTGGCTTTACCCAAGAGGCGATCGCCGTGGCGGTGGTGGTGGCCTGGATCCTAGGGGCAAAACCGGAACTCACAAAAACCCTCAATTGGCTCCAGCGCCAGGAATTAATTGCAACTCTCCAACTACTGCTGATTGCGGTGGTCGTGTTACCCCTTCTGCCCAACCAAGCCATGGGGCCATGGAATGCTCTTAATCCACGGGCGATCGGTTGGCTGGTGCTCTTGATTGCGGGGATTTCCTACATCGGTTACTTTGCGATTCGCATTTTAGGTAGTCAAGTCGGGCTGATGTTAACGGGCTTTTTTGGGGGGATTGCTTCCTCCACTGCCTTGACGGTTTCCTTTTCTCGCATGGCCAAACAACAACCCAGCGAAACCATTTCCCTTGCGGCTGGCATTGTCCTTGCCAATGGCATTATGGCCCCTCGTTTGTTGTTGGTGATTGCTGTAGTCAGTCAAACTCTGGCCTACAAGTTGGCGGCTCCTTTATTAATTTTGGGTTTGATTCCTGTGATTGCCGCAGTGGCGATCGCCCGTTGGAAAACCCAACCCCAGGATAGACCCGCCGCCGAAGTGAGCGTGAATAATCCCGTTGAACTGGGTTCTGCACTCCAATACACCGCCCTCCTGGTGATCTTGTCGCTGTTGGTGCGGTGGGCCCAGGAAGAATTTGGCGAACAAGGGATTTATCTCCTTTCTGCCCTGTCTGGTTTTGCCGATGTGGATGCCGTGAGTTTATCCCTCGCCAACGCGGTACAAGACGACCTTCCCGAAAAAGTTGCCATGTACGGCATTTGGCTCGCGGTAACGGCCAATACCCTTGTGAAAGTAGGCTTCACCCGGACGATTGGGAATCCCAAACTCGCCTATTGGTGCGGCAGCATTATGTTGAGTGGTTTAATTGCCGGTTTTTTGGTATTGTTAGCAGTCTGAGTGAAATATTTTTTCCCATTAAGATTCACGAGCCTTTTGAATACCCCCTTTGGAGGTGGTGTACGGGACTTTAATTAAAGAATCAGCTTTATTGGCTGATAAACCTCGAAAAAACGACACTGACTACCGTGTTTTGATCCGGTGTTGCCTTTCCTTAAGTGGCTTTCGATTAAGCTCATTTTTCTGAATGCCTCACAGGACAAACCTTGCAACTCCCCCCAAAAAGATCCTAAGATCGTATATCTGGCAGTTTGCCAAATGTTTTTCGAGGAAATGACGTAAAAAATCATTTGCCCGGCTCCATTCATTTCAATTAATAACATCACCAACAAAGGAGGATACCCTATGACCCAAGTGGTTGTTGGACAAAACGAAAATATCGAATCTGCATTACGTCGCTTTAAGCGTCAAGTTTCTAAAGCTGGTATTTTTGCTGATATCAAACGTCGTCGTCACTTTGAAACGCCCATCGAGAAGCGTAAGCGTAAGGCTGTGGCCCGTCGGAAGAAGCGTTTCCGCTAAAGAATTTCTGTCTTGAGTTATTGAATCTTGATGTTCGGAAATATCACGAATAAGTAGGAAGATTAGGGGGATCATTGCGATTCTCCTAATTTTTTTAGGAGAGAAATATCGTTCTGGCTAGACTGAGGGCAAAAAAAGGCAAAATGATCCGCATTTATACACAACAGACCCAGGGCCAGGCTTGGCTCAGTAATCACCAGCAAAAATCGGTCGTTTTCGCCTGTGGCTTGGGCTTTACAGAGACGGCTTTAATGCCGAACATTTCCGCTGCCGGGGCCATCCCAGAGGCGCGCAAATATACGGCGATCGCCGATGCCGAATGTATTTGTCATGGTTTCCGAGAAAAAGCAATTTATCCCTTGCCGCCATTAATTGTCGGGGCATCGCCGGCGATTTTATCCCGTGCAATTTTGCAGCATTATCAAATTCCCACCTATTTATTTGACACAGGATTATGGCTTAAACCAGACAAAAATACCGTGGATTGTATTGATGTTGGTGGTCAAAAAGCAAGGTGTGTTTCGACAGGAAAGGCCCTCGAATTTTCAACAGTGAACAAACTTTTCGAGCAAGGTTTAACCTGGGGCAAAAAACTAGCAACCCAATATCCAAATCATTTGTTTGTGTTAGGAGAATGTGTGGTCGCAGGCACTACAACGGCATTGGGGGTGTTGACAGGATTAGGTTACGACGCTCATCAAAAAGTTAATAGTAGCTACATTGAGTGCAACCATGATTTAAAGTGGCAAATTGTGCAAACAGGTTTAAAAAAAGCAAATTTAAACCCAAACCCTGATCCTTTTGCCGTGGTGGCGACAGTGGGCGATCCGATGCAGATTTTCGTCGCTGGCATGGCGATCGCCTTAAGCAGGACTCAAGGAGTTTTGCTCGCAGGGGGAACACAAATGTTAGCGGTGTATGCCTTGATGGAACGGATTTGTGGGTACCATTCGCTTGATTTTGATCCGAAAAATATTGCAGTGGGCACGACACGCTGGGTGGCGGAAGATCCGACGGGGGACACGGTGGGTTTGGCCGAGTTAATTGGTGAAGTGCCTTTATTAGCGACGCAACTCAGTTTTCAAACTTCTCAATATTCACAACTGCAATCCTACGAACAGGGTTACGTCAAGGAAGGAGTCGGCGCGGGGGGATTGGCGATCGCCGCCCATTTGGCCTATGGTGCGACCCAGGCGGAATTGTTAGCGATGATTGAACGTACCATTGCCCCCTATCTCGCGGCAGATTAAGGGATTGGGGCATTGATTTTGCCAATTGGGGCGATAAATTTTACGCATTGTCACCGAATGGCGATCGCCCGCCGAAGTTTGCGATACTGGGATTTGAAGCACATTTTGATCCCCAAAATTTTATGGCCGTTGCAACACCCCCCAGAGATATCCAACCCTACTTGGTGAGTGATGACGTTCTGCTGCTGCGATCGCGCACCTGGGATCGCCTCAAATTCGAGATTGAGTACGGCTTACAAAAAGGGACAACGGCCAATAGCTACCTGATCACTGGGGAAAAAACGGCATTGCTTGATCCGCCAGGGGAATCTTTCTCCGAGCTATTTTTAACAGAAATCCAAAACCGCACAGACCTAAGCCAACTGGATTACATCGTCCTCGGCCATACCAACCCCAACCGCTGTTTTACCCTCAAGGCACTGCTCAAACTTGCGCCCCAAGTGACGTTGGTTTGTTCTAACCCAGCGGCGATCGCCCTTAAGGATTTACTCAAGGATGAAACTCCCAAGGTACAGATCGTTAAAAGTGGTGACACCCTCGATTTGGGCAAAGGCCATGGGCTGGAATTTATCCCGACGCCGACTCCCCGTTTTCCCGGTCACCTCTGCACCTACGACCCCCAAGAGGAAATTCTCTTTACGGATAAATTTTTTGGCGCCCACGTTTGCGGCAATCAAGTTTTCGACGAAGGCTGGCAATTTTACGACGAAGACCGCCGCTATTATTTCGACTGTGTGATGGCCAGTTCCATCCGCCAAACCCTCGCTGGTTTGAACAAAATTGAAGACATCCCTGCGAAAATCTATGCCCCTGGCCATGGCCCCCTAATCCGCTACAGTCGCCAGGAACTATTCAATAACTACCGCCACTGGATCGAAAAACAGAAAAACGAACTGTCCGTGGCCCTCATCTATGCCTCTGCCTATGGGAATACGGCTACTGTCGCCCAGGCGATCGCCCATGGCATTTCCAAAGCGGGGGTGATGGTCGAAACCTTTAACGCTGAACACGCTGACCCAGAGGAAATTAAAGGGGCCATTTCCCGGTGCAGCGGTTTTATTATGGGTTCCCCGACCCTCGGTGGCCATGCTCCGACCCAGATCCAAACGGCCTTGGGGATCGTTCTAAACAATGCCGACAAAAATAAACTTGCTGGGGTCTTCGGTTCCTTTGGCTGGAGTGGCGAAGCGATCGACCTCCTCGAAGGCAAATTTAAAGATGCGGGCTACCAGATGGGCTTTGAACCAATCCGCGTCAAATTCAAACCCACGGAAGTCACCCTGAAAACCTGCGAAGAAACCGGGACAGACTTTGCCCAGGCGATTAAAAAAGCAGCGAAACGGCGGCAACCGAAACAAAATGTCGCCTCCACATCTCAATCGGACAACTTGGAACAGGCCCTGGGGCGGATTGTTGGTTCCCTCTGTATTGTCACGACCCAACAGGACAACCTTTCTGGGGCGATGCTTGCTTCTTGGGTTTCCCAAGCGACCTTTACGCCCCCTGGCTTTACCGTTGCCGTGGCCAAGGAACGGGCGATCGAATCCTTGTTGCATAAGGGGACGAATTTCGTGATCAATGTCCTCCAGGAAGGCAATCATCTAGGACTCATGAAACATTTCCTCAAGCCCTTTGCGCCTGGGGAGGATCGTTTTGCCGGGGTGGCGACGGAAACGGCGGACAATGGTTGCCAGATTCTCACTGAGGCCTTGGCCTACCTCGAATGTACCGTCGCCAATCGTCTGGAATGCGGTGACCATTGGGTAATTTATGCCACCACCGATAAGGGGAAAGTCCTGCAAAATAACGGCATGACGGCCATCCACCACCGGAAATCGGGCACCCACTATTAAGGCTGAGGCGATCGCCTTTTAGAATGGGGTTCGGAGAATTTTGACCGTCCCTGGAGGAACTCGCCATTTATACGCCCCCCCTCGCCCGCTTGATCGAACAGTTCCAACGCTTACCCGGTATCGGCCCGAAAACCGCCCAACGCCTTGCCCTGTACATTATCAAACGCCCCGAAAAGGATGTGGAAGCCTTTGCCCAGGCGCTGTTGAATGCAAAAAAACAGGTGGGAGTTTGCCAAAAATGTTTTCACCTTTCGGCCACGTCGATCTGTGATATCTGTCGCAATCCCCAACGGGAGCAGGATGTGATTTGTGTGGTGGCGGACTCTAAAGATGTGATCGCCCTGGAAAAAACCCGTGAATATCGCGGCAAGTACCATGTGCTGGGGGGCGTAATTTCGCCGATGGATGGCATTGGCCCGGAACAACTGACGATCCAAGCCCTGGTGCAACGGGTGAGTGCGGAGAAAACGAAGGAAGTGATTTTGGCGATCAATCCCAGCGTGGAAGGGGAAACCACGACTTTGTACCTGGCGCAACTGCTGCGACCCTTTACGAAAGTCACCCGCATTGCCTTTGGGTTGCCCATGGGGGGCGATTTGGAATATGCCGATGAAGTTACCCTAGCTAGGGCCTTAGAAGGACGACGGGAACTGGATTAGGGATGCGTAGAGTAATCGTTGGGGTGATGGGGCCAGGGGCCGGAGCGACACCGGAGAATTTAACGGCAGCTTACGATCTGGGAAAGGCGATCGCCCAGGCGGGTTGGGTACTGCTCACCGGGGGCCGGGCGGCTGGGGTGATGGCTGCGGCTAGCCAGGGCGCAAAAGCGGCTGGGGGGTTAACGGTGGGTATTTTGCCAGGAAAGGATCATCAAGGGTTGGCTGACAGCATCGACATTGCCATCTGTACGGATTTAGGGAATGGCCGCAATAACGTCAACGTCCTCAGTGCGGATGTAGTGGTGGCGGTGGGCCTCGGTTTGGGTACTGTCTCAGAAATTGCCCTCGCCCTAAAAAACAACAAACCTGTTATCCTCTGGCAGCCCACCCCAACGGCCCAAACCTTTTTTGAGGAACTTGCCCCTGGCCAATTTTCGGTTGTGACAAATATCCCAGAGGCGATCGCCCAGATCACTGCCCTCATACACAACCCCACATGAGCATTCAGATACGCCTCCGGTCAACAATAAACTAAACATTTCCGTCCGAATTCCTGTTGTATCGTGGACGGAAGTAGCCCCTCAATCCGGAACCTGTGGCAATGCATGAAGTGGACATGACCAAGGCACTGATCTTGACCATTAAAGATTGGCAGGAGAGCCATCCCGAACCCGTCAAGATCGAAAAAGTCCATCTCATCGTGGGGCAGTTTACCTGCGTTGAACCCGTCAGCTTAGAATTCACCTTTGCCGCCCAAACCAAAGGTACGTTTCTCGATGGGGTTGCCCTGGTCATCCAAGAAACGCCTCTAATCGCCTACTGCCACACCTGCCAACAGGAATATGCCCCCAACCTTAGTCTGCAATATTCTTGCCCAGACTGTCATCAGCCCATGGATGATATTCGCTCCGGTCGTGAGCTGAAAATCGACCGCATTGAATACGCCCCTTTAACCCTCCATTCCTAGGAATCAATCACCATGCACCAGACCTTTGACGCTGCCCTGGGGGTCAACCTCCTCCATGCTAACCAAGACCTCGCTGACCATAACCGTGAACATTTTGACGCCTGGGGCCTGACCTGTCTCAATGTGATGAGTAGCCCTGGCGCAGGCAAAACTGTTCTCCTTGAAAAAACCCTGGCTGCCCTGAAAGATGACCTTAAAATGGCCGTCATCGAAGGGGACATGACCACAGAACTCGATGCAGAACGGCTGCGTCAATACGGCGTGCCTGTGATCCCCATTAATACCGGTCGTTCCTGTCATTTAGACGCCAAAATGGTTTCTGGGGGCCTCCATCGCCTCGAACAGGAATATGATCCAAATGATTTTGATCTATTGCTTGTCGAAAATGTGGGCAATCTCGTTTGTCCCGCCGAATTTGAAGTGGGTGAACATGCAAAAATTGCTCTCCTTAGTGTGACAGAAGGAGAAGATAAACCCTTAAAATATCCCGTCATGTTCCAAGAGGCGGATTGTTTATTGGTTACAAAAATTGACCTTGTTCCTTACCTAAAAATTGATGTCCAGCGGATTATTGATAATGTCCGGCAAATGAATTCCCACGCAAGTATTATTCCCGTTTCTGCCCAGACTGGAGAAGGTTTAGAAACTTGGTATGACTGGGTTAAAAAAAGTTGTCATCGAGAAGATGTAATGAAAGTTACAGCATAATTTGTCTAAAAACAGGATAAACAACAGGCAAGATGCGATCGCCTTTGAATTGATCCCTTGCGTTTATTCTTGTCATTTTCCTATGCTAAAACTGCCCAGTGTTCTGATCCGACCGGCGCTCTTTTGTGCGGGTCTTGCCTTAACCGCCGGTTGCCAAAGTACACCACCCACAACAACAGGTGAAGCACCGGAGACCCAAACAGCGGAAACAGAAACAATTACCCTCGGTTTTAGTGCATGGCCCGGCTGGTTTCCTTGGCAAATTGCCGCAGAAAAAGGCATATTTGAAGCAAATGGTGTTGATGTAAATCTAACTTGGTTCGATGGCTATTTAGACTCGATTAATGCTTTTGCGGCGGGACAGCTAGACGCAAATACCCAAACCCTAAATGACACAATCAGCTCGGTGGCAGCGGGTTCTGAACAAGTGATTGTTTTGGTGAATGATAACTCCACGGGAAATGACCAAATCATCGTCAGCGAAGGCATTAATACCATCGAGGATTTACAGGGAAAAACCATCGCCATTGAAGAGGGCACCGTCGATCATTTTCTCTTATTGCTGGCCCTCCAGGAAGCAGGTCTTGGCCCGGATGATGTGATTATTAAGCCCTTAGAAACAGGAGCTGCCGCCGCTGCCTTTGTGGCGGGTCAAGTAGATGCAGTGGGCGCTTTTGCTCCTTTTACGACCCAGGCTTTAGAGCGGGAAGGCAGTAAAACCCTCATTTCTTCGGCGGATTTTCCGGGGGCAATTCCTGACCATTTAGTGGTTAGTCGCGAGTTAATCCAAAATAACCCTGAAGCTGTCCAAGGCTTAGTGGATACTTGGTTTGCGGTGCTAGATTTCATTGAAGAAAACCCAGAAGAAGCCCTAGAAATTATGGCGGCGCGGGCCAATGTCTCTGTCGAAGAATATCAAGAATACGATGCGGGAACGACGATCTTTAGTCTTGAAGATAATCTAACGGCTTTTGAGTCTACGGAAGAAAGTATGGTTTCCCTAAATTACGCTGCCCAGGAAATTAATACTTTCCTGGTGGATGCAGGTTTGATTACAACCCCAGCGGATCTCAGTGGTTTATTTGACCCTTCTTTTGTCAGAGCCTATGCAGAAAAACAGTAGCTTTTTGTCCCCCTCGGTCTCCTAATGCCGGGGGGATTTTTTAAAATCCATTATTTTGGCGATCGCCATGACTAAAGCGCCCGTTATCAAGCCATCTTTTCGGATGCTCAAGCCCTCCTTATTTTGGGATATTACCTCTGGAATTCCCCAAAAGCTACGCTGGCTGTTGATGTCTGTTTCGATTCTTTTGCCTCTCATTTTGTGGGGGATTATCTCCAGCCAGGGCTGGGTTAAGCCGCTCTTTCTACCGACCCCCATGGCTGTCTGGGAGGCGATCGCCAATTTATGGGCCAGCGGTGACCTCCAAAAAGACATTATTTACAGCGTTTTGCGGGTACTGACGGGATTTGGCCTTGCGGTGATTATTTCGATTCCTTTGGGCATTTTGATGGGAGCCTTTGCCAGTATCCGGGCACTGTGTGAGCCGATCATTGGCATTGTTCGTTATATGCCAGCACCTGCTTTTATTCCCCTGTTAGTTTTATATTTTGGTGTGGGGGAAATTCCCAAGGTTTTATTGATTTTTATCGGCACGCTTTTCTTCAATACCTTGATGATTATGGATGCAGTAAAATTTGTGCCCAAGGAATTGATTGAGGCCACCTATACCCTAGGAGGAAATCGGCCCCAAATCGTGATCGGCGTAATTTTTCCCTACATTTTGCCGAAAATTATTGATGCTGGTCGGGTAAATATTGCCGCCTCTTGGAACCTGGTGATTGTCTCCGAATTGGTGGCTGCCACAGAAGGATTAGGTCGGCGCATTAGTGTTGCCCAAAGATTTTTAAATACCGACCAAATTTTCGCTGGCTTAATTGTGATTGGCTTAATTGGTCTCCTCATTGACCTCTGTTTTATTTGGCTCCAAAGATTCCTCTGCCGCTGGTCTCTCGACTAGAAACATCATGCATTTAGAAGTTGATCAAATCCATAAATTTTTCCAAACCCGCCACGGGAAAATTATGGCCCTCCAAAATATCAACCTCCACGTAGAAGGGGGCGAATTTGTCTGTGTGGTTGGCGCCTCTGGTTCGGGGAAATCCACCCTCTTGAGAATTATCGCGGGCCTCGAAACCCAAAGTGCTGGCAAAGTGACTGTCGATCAACAAGAAATTATTGGGCCTGGGGCTGACCGGGGCATGGTTTTTCAACGCTATACCCTTTATCCTTGGCTCTCTGTTTTGGAGAATGTCACCTTTGGCTTGAAATTGCAGGGGGTACCGAAAAAAGAACGTTACGAACGGGCCTATTACTACCTCAATGTGGTCGGTTTAGGGCCTTTTCAAGAAGCATTGCCAAAACAGCTTTCTGGGGGGATGAAACAACGGGTGGCGATCGCCCGCGCCCTCGCGTCCCAACCAAAGATTTTGTTGATGGATGAACCCTTTGGGGCCTTGGATGTTCTCACCAAAGAAAATATGCAGCAATTTCTCCTAGAAATTTGGGAGCAAACCGAAACCAGTATTCTTCTGATTACCCACGATGTCGAAGAAGCCATTTTTCTTGGTCAACGGATCTACGTCATGGCAGCCCATCCGGGACGTATCAAAGAAGAATTAAAGGTAGATTTTTCCCACCACCACGGCGACGAAATAAAGCGATCGCCGGAATTTATCGATTACAAATACCATGTGATGCAACTAATGCGTGAAGTCCCCGTAGAAGCAGTACAGACCCCATAAAATGCAAAGCTATCTTGCGTAATTTGCCCAAAAACCAAGAATTTGCTTGGTTACTGCTATCGTTAACTAAATTCGTCCCAAGAAAGGCCCGATCACCATGAGTGAACAACCGAATTTTCGTCCCCCCAGCGAAGCCCAAGCAGCCCTCGAAAAAGAATCCCACCTCCCCCTCACCGGTTGGCAACAGGAAGTAGACCGGGGCCTGGAATACGGCCTCGAAGCTGCCGCCAGTATCAAAGACCGCAGCATTCCGACTTTTTCCCGGGGAGAACTGCCCCACTATGCCGGGATTAATACTTTCCTGAAGGCCCCTTACCTCGAAGATGTCCGCAAGGTCGGTGAATATGACGTGGCGATCCTTGGCGTACCCCATGATTCTGGTACCACCTATCGCCCTGGTACTCGCTTTGGCCCCCAGGGGATTCGCCGAATCTCTGCCCTCTACACGCCCTACAACTTTGAGATGGGCATTGATCTGCGGGAGCAAATTACCCTCTGTGATGTGGGGGATGTCTTTACGATTCCGGCCAATAACGAAAAATCCTTTGATCAAATTTCTAAAGGGGTCGCCCATGTGTTTAGTTCCGGTGCCTTCCCGATTATTCTCGGCGGCGACCATTCCATCGGCTTTCCCACGGTGCGGGGGGTTTGTCGGCATTTAGGCGATAAAAAAGTAGGCATTATTCACTTTGACCGCCATGTGGATACCCAGGAAACAGATTTAGACGAGCGGATGCACACCTGTCCTTGGTTCCACGCCACTAACATGGCCAATGCTCCCGCCAAAAATCTGGTGCAGTTGGGGATTGGCGGTTGGCAGGTGCCCCGGCAAGGGGTCAAGGTTTGTCGCGAACGGGCGACCAATATTCTCACGGTGACTGATATTACCGAAATGGGTATCGATGCGGCGGCGGAGTTTGCCCTAGAGCGTGCCCTAGATGGTACCGATTGTGTTTATATCAGCTTTGACATTGACTGCATTGATGCGGGATTTGTCCCCGGCACGGGTTGGCCAGAACCAGGCGGTTTATTACCCAGGGAAGCCCTCGCTCTCCTCGGTAAAATTGTCCGGAAGGCCCCCGTCTGTGGTTTGGAAATCGTCGAAGTTTCACCGCCCTATGACATTAGTGATATTACATCCCTGATGGCGACGCGGGTGATTTGTGACACCATGGCCCACCTCGTTTTATCGGGTCAGCTACCCCGCAAAGAAAAGCCCGCCTACATTCACCCCGAAGCAAATATGGCAGTGGATCAGGCTTGGACTTAAACTTTGAGAAAGAGTGTTCTGTTTTCTTAGCGGCAAAGCATAATCTTTGTCTGTGTTTTCTAGAGTAATTGTTTGCGATGAAGTATTTGACCCTTGGCAGTTGTGTGTTTTTGGGGTTGGCGATCGCCCCCGTTGCCACCCTTGCCCACCATGATCCCGTGCCGACCGTGGCCCACCACCAACCCACTACCCAGATCAGCCACCACCAGCCCAGCACCCAAACGGCCAAAGTCCGGGCCATTGACTGGGAAACAACCCCAGGAATGCTTGGTCTGCGGAGCCAAATAGGCCAGACCCTCAGCGTGATTTGTCCGGCGGGACAACCCACAGAAAAAATTTGGGGCACGGATATCTACAGCGATGGCTCCTCCATCTGTACGGCTGCTGTCCACGCAGGTCTGGTAGAACCAACGACTGGGGGCAATGTGACGGTCAAAGTGCTGGGTTCCCAAACGGATTTTGTCGGCACAGAACGCAACGGCATCATAACCTCTAGTTATGGGCCTTGGGGTGGTAGCTTCGAGGTGGAATAGTTGTTGATGTTCCCGAAAAAAATTTGGCTCCGTACATCCTACGGGGCTTTTTTTGATCACAAAAAAGGGGACAACTGAAAAGCGTCCCCATGATTCATTCATTTGTTTGTTCGGGGAAAATATACCCCAGGCCAAAACTTACTCTGCTAACCAGCGCACAGCGTCTTTAGCGTGGTAGGTGAGAATCAAATCTGCGCCCGCTCGTTTAAAGCTCGTGAGGGTTTCGAGGACAACTTTTTTCTCGTCAATCCAATCATTTAAGGCGGCGGCTTTCACCATGGAATATTCCCCAGACACGTTGTAGGCGGCGACGGGCAGGTTGGTCATTTCCTTGACGCGCCAAATAATATCCATGTAGGCGAGGGCCGGTTTGACCATGACAAAATCTACCCCTTCGAGGATGTCGAGTTCCACTTCCTTGAGGGCTTCGCGGCCATTGCCCGGATCCATTTGGTAGGTGCGGCGATCGCCAAATTGGGGGGCAGATTCGGCCACATCCCGGAAGGGGCCATAGTAAGCGGAGGCATATTTTGCGGAATAGCCCATGATCGGAATCTGGGTAAAACCAGCTTCATCTAAACCTTCCCGAATGGCCGCGACAAAACCATCCATCATCCCAGAAGGGGCAATGATATCGGCGCCAGCTTTGGCCTGGGACACAGCGGTTTTTTTCAGCAGTTCGAGGGTGGGATCATTTAAGACGCGTCCGGTTAAATCCCCCGTTTGCAGGTAACCGCAGTGACCGTGGGGCGTATATTCACAGAGGCAAGTGTCATTAATGACGGTCATTTCGGGGATCGCTTCCTTGATCGCCGTGGTTGCCTTTTGGACAATGCCGCAATCGTGCCAAGCCCCCGTTGCATCGTTATCTTTTTCGGGGGGAATGCCAAACAAAATCACCGCCGGAATGCCCAGTTCCCAAACTTCCTTGGCCTCGGTGACAATTTTGTCGATGGACAGTTGATAAACGCCGGGCATCGACTTTACTTCGTTGGCGATCGCCTCTCCGGGCACTGCAAAGAGGGGATAGATCAAATCGTTGGCCGTAAAGGTATTTTCCCGCACCATGCGGCGAAGCGACTCACTTTGGCGAAGGCGACGGGGGCGGCTAGAAGGGAACATAGTTGGCAAAAATAAAATCCAGATGAAAAATTGCTTCTGAATAGTTTAGGCGATCGCCCCCTTTCCTTTACTGAAACGTAACAGTCCTCAATGATTAAGCAAGTTTTGGCCAATTCTAGGAAGTGTTTGCCCACTCCTGCATGGCCTGATCTTCCAAAGGGCGATTTTCTTCAATTAATGAAGGCCATCATTGTCGTCACGGAAACTTGCGGCAGAGCTGAACTCGTTGTGAAAATACGATAAGTTTCCTTGATCGAGGAGATAACGTCGGGTTTAGACGGCAGCACGCTAACGTTATATCTCATTTTCTTCTTGTATGGAACAGGTTTCAATTAGCTGATCCCTTAGACCGCTTAGATCGCCTAGAACCGACCCTTCTCCAATGTAGAATTGCAATGGACTCAAGCGTCGCTCTAAGAATTGCAAACTCCCCTCGTCGCCATATCCGATGAGAACTTGGTATTCGCCACAGTCTAAGCATCCTGGCACTGGCTGATCCGCCTCTGATAGCAGTTCGATCAAACTCGACTCAATCTTAACGAGCAAGTCCGTATCCGCGGCCCCCCTGCAAGGCATAGCGAGGCTTCTGGCAGATAGATCCGCGTAACCAGTCTCACCGTCAGCGTTAACCCAGAAGACTTCCTGCCGATTAACCCAGGCGAACTGGTTCGATGTGATCCGAATTGCCCAAAAACCCAAACTATCTTCGTTTCCTGAGATGTTTTTTTTTACTGTCGCACTTTGTGCGGAGGCGCAAACTGCATAGCAAATCGCGGAGAGAGCCACAACCAGCTTCAAACTACTTCGTTTTAAATTCATGACTAACTCTTCCTGCCGTCTAACTAAGAATGGCACTGCACCTCGCAGTATAGTCATCTCGTATAAGGGGGATAGTACTGCAAGCCTTTGAGACAGTAACGAAAGGGAATAAAAATCTTAATGGTTCAAGTAGACGGCCGGTCTAATGTCGAACCTGTTTGTGGTTTTTAACAATGTATAAACCCTCAGAATCACCTCTGCTCAATGAGGTGAATCGTGCGCTTCGATTTATGAGTCGTGCCACAGAAAAAAGCGATTTACATTAAATTCTGGACTTTATCTATTTTTATCAGAAAAAACATCCTCAGGAAATGGAAGTTGATGAAATTCATGCTTATCTTAGCCATTGAGCAATACATAAACATGTGGCGGCTTCTACCTAGAATATGGCTCCCCATTCCCCTAAAGAGTCCTGGCCCACTCCCGAATGGCGCGGCGGATCGCCCGACGGCCTAGGGGACGATTTTCTTCGATCAAAGCCATCATTTGCGTCACGGAAACTTGCGGCAGGGCTAGACTTGTTTCAGAAACGCGATATTCTCCCTGGTCAAGGAGATAAATAGTAATTTTGCCGTCTTCATAGCTCCAAATTTCCGGCACCCCCAAGCGCGCATAGATGGGAAACCGTTCGAGGGATCGGCTGGTCAGTTCAATTTCTAAAGCCAAATCAGGGGGCGGATCTTTACTCAGGTCATAGTCCAACTGGCCCCGAATTAACGGCTCATGCTGGAAGTAAAAACAGTTGTCCGGCTCTAGGCCCGCTTTGGCCGCTGGTTTACGCCAGGTCGTCGAGCCAAGACTTTCGTAATCAATTTCTAGCTCGTCAGCGCAATCTTTGATCGCATCACCAATCGTCTCTTTATAAAATTCATGTTCAGGGAGGGGCGTCATAATTTCTAAAGCTCCATCGCAGTAGGCCACACGGCTAGCACGAGTTTCTCCCAGATCCCGCAGAATATTTTCAAACTGCTGCCAACTGATATTACTCAACAGCACCCGATCCGCCCGTTGTTTCGTCAGCATCACTTTATCTCCCCTTGCCGATCACCCTCCATTCTATTTAATGAATCCCAAGACGTTGGCGATCGCCTTTTTTCACCGAGATTCACGGGACAAGCCCTGGCAAGTTAAAATCAGCCATAGCAAACATTTGTAAACATCAGCCACCACAGCCACCGTGACAGACGCAAAGAGCTACAAAAATACCGTTAATTTGCCGAAAACCACCTTTAATATGCGGGCGAATGCTCCCCAAAAAGAGCCAGAAATCCAAAAATTCTGGCAAGAAAACCGCATTTATGAAGAATTAGCGCAAAATAACCCCAAAGACTTCTTTACGCTGCATGATGGCCCCCCCTACGCCAACGGTGACCTCCACATGGGCCATGCCCTGAACAAGGTACTGAAGGACATCATCAATAAGTACAAGCTCCTACAAGGCTACAAAACCCACTATGTCCCCGGTTGGGATTGTCACGGTTTACCCATCGAATTAAAGGTACTGCAAAACCTCAGTGCCGATGCCCGGCAAAATCTCACGCCCCTCAAACTCCGCTACAAAGCCCGTGACTTTGCCCTCAAAACCCAAAAAGCCCAAGCAGCCGGATTTCAACGCTATGGCGTTTGGGGCGACTGGGAAAACCCTTATCTCACCCTCACCCCAGAATATGAAGCGGCTCAAATCGGCGTATTTGGCGACATGGCCCTCAAAGGCTACATCTACCGGGGTCTAAAACCCGTCCATTGGAGTCCGAGTTCCCAAACGGCCCTCGCCGAGGCAGAACTCGAATATCCCGAAGGCCACACTTCCCAAAGTATCTACGTCTCTTTTCCGATCACGGATCTAAGCCCGGAAGCGAAAGCTGTTTTAGGCGAGTTTGCCGATAGTTTGGGCGTGGCGATTTGGACAACAACCCCTTGGACATTGCCGGGTAACCTAGCTGTGGCGATCAACCCGGCCCTGGAATATGCTGTTGTCGAAACCGATGGCAGCCTGTGCGCTCAGAAATATTTAGTGGTGGCCAAGGATCTCACAGAAAGTTTAACGAAAACCTTTGACGCTGCCTTAACGATTAAAACCAGTTTTAAAGGGGAAATTCTCGAACATTGCACCTATCAGCATCCCCTTTATGATCGTCAAAGTCCGGTGGTCGCTGGTGGTGATTACATCACAACGGAATCTGGGACGGGCCTCGTCCATACCGCGCCGGGCCATGGTCAGGAGGACTACATCACAGGCCAGAAATATGGGTTACCGATCCTTTCCCCAGTAGATGCAGAAGGAACTTTAACCGAGGAAGCAGGCGAGTTTGCGGGCTTAAATGTCCTCAACGGGGCTAACGACGCAATTATCACAGCTTTAACGGAAAAACGCGCCCTTTTAAAGCAAGAAGCCTACCAACACAAATATCCCTACGATTGGCGCACCAAAAAACCGACGATTTTCCGGGCCACAGAACAGTGGTTTGCCTCCGTCGAAGGGTTCCGCGATGAAGCCCTCAAAGCAATTAAGGGGGTGCGGTGGATTCCCGCCCAGGGGGAAAATCGGATTACGGCGATGGTAGGCGATCGCAGTGATTGGTGTATTTCCCGGCAACGCAATTGGGGTGTCCCCATTCCTGTTTTTTACGACGAGGAAACCGGGGAAGCATTGTTAAATGAAACCACCATTAACCACGTTAAAGAAATTATCGCCAAGGAAGGTTCTGACGCTTGGTGGAAACGTTCGGTCGAGGAGCTTTTACCGGAGGAATATTGCAACAATGGCCGTAGCTATCGCAAGGGCACCGATACCATGGATGTGTGGTTTGATTCGGGTTCTTCCTGGGCGGCTGTGGCCAAACAACGGGACGGCTTAAATTATCCTGTGGATCTGTATTTAGAAGGTTCTGACCAGCATCGGGGTTGGTTCCAGTCGAGTCTTTTAACCAGTGTGGCTGTCAATAATGTGGCCCCCTATAAAACGGTATTAACCCACGGTTTTGTGCTCGATGAAAAGGGCTACAAAATGAGTAAATCCCTGGGGAATGTCGTTGATCCCAATATCATTATCAATGGCGGCAAAAACCAAAAACCGAACCACCCTACGGTGCGGATGTGCTGCGGTTATGGGTTTCTTCGGTAGACTACTCTTCAGATGTGCCCATTGGCCAAACAATTCTGAAACAGTTGGCGGATGTTTATCGCAAAATTCGCAATACAGCCCGTTTCTTATTAGGAAATATCCATGATTTTGATCCAGCGAAAGATGCAGTTGCTTACAGTGATTTACCGGAATTAGACAAATATATTTTGCATCAAACCCACAATGTTTTTACAGAAGTTACAGAAGCTTTTGAGGAATTCCAATTCTTTAAATTCTTCCAAAAGGTGCAAAATTTTTGTGTGGTGGATCTCTCGAATTTCTATCTCGATATTGCCAAGGATCGCCTGTATATTTCCGATGTGAATGCGCCCCGTCGGCGCAGTTGTCAAACGGTAATGGCGATTATCCTTGAAACCCTGGCCAAGGCGATCGCCCCGGTATTGTGTCACATGGCGGAGGATATCTGGCAGAACTTACCCTACGAAACGGAGCATCAATCGGTGTTTAACGCGGGTTGGTATCAACTCGATCCCCAATGGGCAGCGGACGAAACTTTATTCCAACGGTGGGAAGAACTGCGCAAAATCCGCAACGGCGTGAACCTCGTCCTCGAAAAAGCCCGCACAGAAAAATTAATCGGTGCTTCCCTCGAAGCAAAAATTCTGATGCGCGATGTGGATGGGGCCTTAACAGACTGGCTCGCAGCGTTGAATCCAGCCGACAGTTTGAGTGAGTCCCCACGGGTGGATGAATTGCGCTATTTGCTCCTTGTTTCCCAGGTGGAATTTGTAACGGCAGCCCTCGACGATCAGCAGTACCAAGACACCCTGGAGTTGGCTGCTGGCAAGCTCCAAATCGCCGTGGTCAAAGCGGACGGTCACAAATGCGATCGCTGTTGGAATTACTCCACACAAGTGGGCACCTTTACGGATGATCCCACCATTTGTGAACGTTGTAATGAGGCGCTAGTTGGTAACTTCTAAGTTGTGCTTTAGGGGTGGGAGTAATCTCGCCCTTAATTTTTTATGGATGTCAATCATCTCGTCGCGGAAATCTTTTCCCCAGCCCTCCGGATGCCCCTGGGAACGGTCATCACTTATCTGGGGGCGCTGTTGGCGATCGCCGAAGGTCTCAGCCGCAAAAATCACCTAAGCCCAGAACTGACCCGCAAGATTGTTCATATCGGCAGTGGTAATGTCATTCTCCTCGCCTGGTGGTTTGATATTCCGATGGAAATTGGCATTGCTGCCGCCTTTATTGCAGGCTTAATTGCCCTGATTTCCTACTTCCTGCCGATTTTACCCAGCGTGAACAGCGTTGGTCGCCAGAGCCTCGGCACCTTTTTCTATGCCCTTAGTATGGGGGTGTTGATCTGGTGGTTTTGGTCAATTCAGCAACCTGTGTTTGCGGTGCTCGGCATTTTGGTGATGGCCTGGGGCGATGGTCTGGCCGCCGTGGTCGGTAGTCAATTGGGGCAACATCCCTACGAAATTCTTGGCAACAAAAAAAGCCTCGAAGGCACCGCCACCATGTTTGGGGTGGGTTTCTTGATTTGCGGTTTATTATTTCTCAGTTTTGACCTCATGCTTTGGCAAAAAGCGGCGATCGCCCTCGTTGTTGCCCTTTGTTCTACCTTGCTCGAAAGCATTGCCCAGTTTGGCATTGATAATTTTCTCGTGCCCGTCGGCAGTGCGGCGATCGCCTTTTTACTCGTACAAGCTTTGATCTAGGATTCGTCTACCGAAACCGAAGGGATATCTACCGTTGCCGTCGTTTCCCCCTGGGTTGTCGTTTTCCCTTGGGAACTCTGTTGGCGGGCTTGGAAAAAAGCCAAGGCCATTTGGGACAGTTCCGCAATCAACAAGGTCGCCAGCATCACATCATCAATCTGACCCGCAATGGGGAAAAAGTCCGGTGAAATATCAATGGGGCTGATCAAATATGCCAAAGTGCCTAAAATAATCCACCATCGGTATTTCGGATTGCGCAGGGTATTGCGATACCAATCATAAAGAGCTTTGGGAGAAAGCGACATAATATTTTTTTAATTCATTCAGGGAATACCTCAATTTTGCAGAATCCTCTTCTTTCGCAACCAGTGTAGAAAACCGCCACCATCTCCCCCGAATTCAGTTAATTTTCCCCAAAAAAAAGAGGCTAGGCTTAAAGGCCCAACCTCCTCAAAATGAATTATTGGAAAAAACTTTCCGATCGATGCAATAGATACCTGTGTTTAATTAGCTAGCACGGGTACTCTTGTCACCAACCTTCTGGAAGAAGCCCCATTCCACTTGCTCTTCTGCCAGTTCAGGGTCAACCCCAGCAAATACGTCACGGTACAACGTCCGAGAACCATGCCAAATGTGACCAAAGAAGAACAGCAGCGCAAATACAGCGTGACCAAAAGTGAACCAACCACGGGGGCTCGTCCGGAATACACCGTCAGAACCAAGGGTTTCAGTATCAAACTCGAAAGGCTCACCCAACTGGGCACGACGGGCGTATTTTCTGACAGTGGCAGCATCGGTGAAGGTTTGGCCATTGAGTTCGCCACCCAAGAAGGAAACCGTAACCCCAGCCTGTTCAACGGAGAACTTAGACTCAGAACGACGGAATGGAATATCAGCCCGGAGGACGCCATCCGCATCGGTCATGACCACAGGGAAGGTTTCAAAGAAGTTGGGCATCCGACGAACAAAAAGCTCACGACCTTCTGCATCTTTGAAGACAGGGTGGCCGGCCCAAGACTGAGCAATTCCATCACCTTGATCCATCGGCCCTGTACGGAACAAACCACCTTTTGCGGGGCTGTTACCGACATAGTCATAAAAAGCAAGTTTTTCAGGAATTGTATTCCAAGCTTCCGCAGGTGTTGCCCCTGACGCAATTTCAGCATCCACACGGCGCTGAATTTCGTTTTGGAAATAACCCTGGTCCCACTGATAACGGGTCGGGCCGAAAAGTTCGATGGGGGTGGTAGCGTTGCCGTACCACATGGTGCCAGCGACGACGAATGCGGCAAAAAATACCGCTGCGATACTGCTGGATAAAACCGTCTCAATGTTACCCATCCGGAGTGCCTTGTACAGACGCTCAGGGGGACGGACACTGAGGTGGAAGAGACCAGCAATAATCCCGACGATACCAGCGGCAATGTGGTGCGCCACAACACCGCCAGGGTTAAAGGGGTTAAATCCACTAGGGCCCCAGTCAGGGGCAACGGCTTGGACATGGCCCGTTACACCATAGGGGTCAGAAACCCACATTCCAGGCCCCCAGACGCCGCTGAGGTGAAAGGCTCCAAAGCCGAAGCAAAGAAGACCAGACAGGAACAGGTGAATCCCAAACATTTTCGGCAAGTCTAGGGCAGGCTTACCGGTACGGGAGTCAACAAAAAGATCGAGATCCCAATAAACCCAGTGCCAAACGGCAGCGAGGAACAGAAGACCGGACAGAACGATGTGTGCTGCGGCGACGCCTTCAAAGGACCAAAAACCAGGGTTAGTGCCTACGGCACCAGTGATATCCCAGCCATTCCAGGAGCCGGTTACGCCCAACCGTGCCATGAACGGCAGTACGAACATGCCCTGCCGCCACATGGGATTGAGGACGGGATCACTGGGATCGAAAATTGCTAGCTCATAGAGGGCCATTGAGCCAGCCCAACCTGCGACGAGCGCAGTGTGCATGAGGTGTACAGAAATCAGACGACCTGGGTCGTTAAGGACGACTGTATGTACGCGGTACCAAGGTAGTCCCATTGACTACTCTCCTCCTAAACAATCGTGTCTACTATGACCAAATATTTTCTCATTATTAACGAGGATTGGTCTGAACCGAGAAAAACAACTTCAAATCTATAGGAAGATTTTGAGTTGAAACGGCTTTTTGACGGCAATGTCTTCGTAGACTTTAATAAAAGCTTCCTCGGAAAAATTTACAAAAGTTTACAAAGCATCCTCAAGAAAGTTGTTTTGTTATTGCTAGTTGTCCCAAGGACTTAAGCGTTTTTTCTTCTCTCTAAACTACGATACAAAGGGTTTGTGCTGGGTTTAGGGGGAAGATTGTTTAAAGAAGTGTAACTATTGTTAGAGGGCTTGGCAAGCGTATTACGGGAAATGTAATGGCGCTAATGGCTTGGAGTTGGGTCTTTGTAGAGGGTGTTGGCTTGGTTTAATTGGGCGATCGCCTCTTCGGGGGTGATGAGGCGTTTGATCATCACTTGACCGATGTTCTCGGTTTTGACCTTCGTGGGATCGGGGGTAACTTCCAGCATCAGGATCGGGTCGTCTACTTGGTAGAGCCAGAGGCGCTCCCCTTGATTTTCCATGGCGATGTTGGTGCGCTGAATCTTGGGGGGACGTCGCCAGGACAGAATATCCCAGGGGCCACCGGGTTCCCAAACGCGGCCAATGTGCCACCCTTCGGTGAGAAAAAAATATTGCATAAGCGAGAATTTAGGGCAGATCAATGTCCAAAATGATAGGCTCGATTGCCCTTTATACCCAGGGGTGGGGTCAATAAATCGCAAATATTTTCTAGGTTTTACCATCGCGATCAAAAAACCCCCAAGAATTTTGGAGGTTGTTCAATCACAGGAAAAATGATGATCCGCCTAGGCCCGCAACAGGGGGCGATCGCTTAAAACTTTAATCTCTGAATTGGCTTGGGAAAGGGCCGCTCGATTGACCTGGAGGCGATTGGAAGCCACCGTTGTCACCTTAATTTCGTTACGGTCTACCAAGTTTAAAAAGGATTCAATGGACTGGAGCCCACAGGTGTCGTCCCCGGCCGTTGTTTTGTAGTGGGTCGGGATAACAATCTTGGGACGCAGCAACTCTAGGGCTTGGAGCGCTTGGGCTGGGGTGTAACCTTTAGGGGGAATATTCTGTGGGTCGGCGTCGGTGCCCCCAACGGGGATCATCAGAATATCTGGGCTGCCCCCGGTCAAAATAAAATCATCGATGTCCACTTCTTCCCCAGCGCCGCCGAGGTGCAAGAGACTAATGCCTCCCTGGCGCCAACTCCAGGCAATGTTAGGCGGGAAACGCCAGCCCCGATAGCGTTCGATGTTGGCATGGGCGAGGCTAATACCGTCAAAGGTGATGTTATTCACGGGATATTGTCCGGCTTGGAACAAAATCCTGGGGTCTCCGGGTAAACCATCGGTATAGCCTTCGTCGAACAGTTGGCTACTTAACAGGACGATGTCTGCTTGGGGAAATGTGTCCCGATAACCTGCGGTACAACTGAGGGCACGGAAGGGATTAATGAGAACCTTAGTCCCCGCACCACTGACGGAAAAACAGGTGTGGCCCAGCCATTCGATGTCAAGGTTGCCGGTTTGGGCTTGGACGGCGTTTTTTTGCAATAGGGAAAAGCCGGCGATCGCCCCAAAAGCACTAATCCCTGCGGTCTGAATAAACTGTCTACGTTTCATGGTTATGTCGGGGAGCCCCTCACTAATTCGTTACAAGCAGCGGTACAGGCGACAGAGTAGCGAGGAAATTCCGCAAAAGCTGTTTACCTGCCGTGGTCAAGATACTTTCGGGATGGAATTGTACCCCCTGGATATGGGGATAATCCCGATGTTGTACGCCCATAATCGTACCGTCATCCACCCAAGCAGTGACCTCTAAACAATCAGGACAATTATTTTTGTCGATCACCAAGCTATGGTAACGGGTGGCGGGGAATGGATTTTCTAAACCAGCAAATACCCCTTTGTTGGCATGGTGAATCGCGGAGATCTTGCCATGCATCAGGGTTGCGGCACCGATAATTTTGCCCCCAAACACCTGGCCGATGCTTTGGTGTCCCAGACAAACCCCAAGGATAGGAAGTTCCTGGCCCAATTCTTTGATCACCGCCAAGGAAATTCCCGCGTCTTCTGGACGGCCTGGCCCCGGCGAAATGACGATGCCCGCAGGTTGTTTGGCACGAATTTCAGCGAGGGTAATTTTGTCGTTCCGATACACTTCGATGTCCTGGGCCACGGGTAATTCTTTGCCTAATTCGCCGAGGTATTGGACAAGGTTGTAGGTGAAACTGTCATAGTTGTCGATGACGATGATCAAAGGGGTCACACTCCTTTAGATAGTGATGGGGATTGGTGCGGGGTTGAGCTAGGGAAACAGGGAAATTTTTTGCGGTAAAAAATAGGATTTTACAGGGGTTAAGATAGCAGGCTCTAGGAGTGCTTGGAAGTGGGGCCAAGCGATTAATCCGGCAATGGCCACCGAGGCGATCGCCCCGATGAGTACCGCCGCCGCCGCGCAGTCTTTGGCAATTTTTGCGAGCTCATGGTAACTCTGCTGTACGGTGAGATCCACCACCGATTCGAGGGCTGTATTCAGCAACTCCAGGACGAGCACGAGGGCGACCATGGCTGTGAGGATCGCTATTTCTAGATAATTGAGGGACAACAGCCAACACATTGTCCACACAAAAACGGCGATCGCCAAGTGAATCCGAAAATTTCTCTGGGTGCGGGTGGCGTACACAATGCCCTGCCAAGCGTAACGGAAGCTCGCGAGGAGGTCAGGGGCCACTTTCCAGGCTAGCGATCGCCGTTCCCGGTCGGGGGGTGAGAGGATTTTTTTGTGTTGTGTCATCTTCTCTCTCAATAGAATCACCCCATTATGGAATAAGTTGAACGTTTCGCAAGAGTACGGCTTGACGATCGAGCATTTCAATTAACCGGGCTTCATCGGGATGATCCCACCCCAGCAGGTGCAATAAACCATGGCTCACCAACCAACCCAGTTCCGTTTGGAGGCTGTGCTGCCGTTCCTGGGCCTGGCGTTGGGCCGTTTCTACTGAAACAATGATGTCTCCCAGATAGAGCGGTTCCCCAGGGGGTAAGGGGCTAGCAAAGTTGTCTTCGAGGGCCGCAAAGGAAAGGACGTCGGTGGGTTGGTCTTTGTGGCGATATTGGTGATTGAGATTGTGGATTTCGGCGTCAGTGGTAAAGCGGAGGGTTAACTCGTAACCGTCGGCTGGGGGTAAAGCCGCTGTTAATTCCGGTAGCCACTGCTCCAGGTAGTTTTCCCAAGGGGCGATCGCCAATTCCGGCAGCTCTAAACCAGACGCATTTTCGACAAAAATTTCACACTCAAGCACGGGCTGCATCCCCATCTAACGGGTGAGGTAGGCCATGGTGACGAAAAACCCCAACAGGCCAGCGGTGGTGAGGAAAAAATGCCAGAGGGACTTACCCCCTTTTCGCACCATATTCCGCATGGCGAGCTTGACATAGCTGGGTTTAGGTTCAGTAGCTTCTGGGGCCTGGTCGAGGGAGGTTTGGGATTCAGACATGGTTCGGGACGAAGAATTTACGGCAACGGGTCGGAATTTTGAAAAAAATATTTGTTTGAGAAATGCCTCTCTAATGTAACAGTTTGTTGCAAAAAATAACGGCGGAAAGAGCCAACCCCTTGAGACGAGTTTTTCTGATACGTCGCTCCAGTTCTGGAACCCCATCCGATACACTGAATGCTTAAGGCGATCGCTGTTTGGGAAAAAATTATGCGCATTTTAATTATTGGTGGTACCCGGTTTATTGGGGTTTATCTCACCCAAGTTTTATTGGCGGCAGGCCACGAAGTAGTGCTGTTTAACCGGGGCAATCATCCGGCACCAACGGGGGTAGGGCAAATTATTGGCGATCGCCAGGATTCCGCCCAACTGAAGGAAAAATTGGCTGGCGAAACCTTTGACGCGATTTTTGATAACAATGGCCGGGAACTCGCCCATACCCAGCCCCTCGCCGAAATTTTTGCTGAAAAAGTGAAGCATTTTATCTACGTCAGTTCCGCTGGCGTTTATCTGCCCACTGACCAACCGCCCCACCAAGAAGCCGATCCCGTTGATCCCAACAGTCGCCACAAGGGGAAGCACGAAACGGAGGCTTATTTGGCCCAGAGTGATTTGCCCTGGACATCGATCCGTCCCACCTACATTTACGGCGCGAAAAATTACAACGATCTAGAAGCCTGGTTCTTTGACCGCATCGTCCGCGATCGCCCGATTCCAATCCCTGGGGATGGACAACTGATTACTCAATTTGGTCACGTTTACGATCTCGCCACGGCCATGGCAGCGGTGCTAGAGAATCCGAAAGCGATTGGACAAATTTACAATATTTCAGGCGATCGCTTTGTCACTTTTACGGGACTGGCCAAAGCCTGTGCGGTAGCAGCTGGGAAAGATCCAGCAGCTGTGGATCTGGTTTACTATGACCCGAAAAAATTTGACCTCGGCAAACGGAAGGCTTTCCCGATCCGCGCCCAGCACTTCATGGCGGATATTCACAAAGCCCTAAATGACCTGGATTGGCAACCGAAATATGATCTGGTAGGCGGCTTAAAAGATTCCTTCCAAAATGATTACCTTGCCAACAAACGAGACAAGGCTGCTATTGACTTTAGCCTTGATGACCAGATCCTAAGCCAGCAGTAGAGGAAAAACCCCATGCCCACCCTCGATGATATTTATCAGTTCATCCAAACAGAACTCCCCAAAACAGAAGGCGATCGCCTCAACGCAACAACTGATCTTTTTGGCACTTTTGACATCCAGGCCGATGACTGTGCCACCTTTATGGAAAAATTCGCCCAGAAATTCAAAATCGATCTCGATGGCTACCTTTGGTATTTTCACCACGGCGAAGCAGGCCTTAACCTTGGCGGATTTTTGATCAAGCCTCCCTACGAACGGGTTGAACGCATTCCCATCACCCCAGAAATTTTATTAAAAGCGGCTACGAAGCGGCGCTGGAAACTCTCCTATCCCGATCACACCCTCCCGAAAAAACGTTGGGATATGGTGGTCAATAAAATTATTCTGTTCCTCGTCTTTTTCTACATCCTGAATCGTTTTGCGCCCCTCCTCATCGAAAAATTCACCTAAAGGCGTTTACCATACGTCGAAGCAGTATTCGGGGAAATGTGAAGATGAGTGCAAATCCAGAGGTAATCGTCATTGGTAGTGGCATTGGCGGGCTTTGTTGTGCGGGTCTTTTGGCTCGTTATGGTTATGACGTTTTGGTCTTAGAAAGCCATGCGATCGCCGGTGGTGCAGCCCACAGTTTTACCCGACAGGGTTATCATTTCGACTCCGGGCCATCCCTTTATTCCGGTCTTTCCTACAGCCCTTCCCCCAATCCCCTGCGCCAAGTCCTTGATCTCCTCGAAGAAGATTGCCAATGGCTCACCTACGATGCCTGGGGTGTCCATTTACCCGAAGGTTATTTTCGCGCGGCGGTGGGAGCCGATGGCTTTTGTGAAATGTTGACCCAAATCGGTAAGGCTGATGTGATTCCCCAATGGCGCCAGCTCCAGGAAACCATGCGTCCCCTCGGCGAAGCGGCGACAAAACTCCCTTTGGCGGCCTTTCGTAACGATCTTGGTGTTGTCCGCACCGTCGGTAAATATGCCAAAACTCTCCTGCCTTATCTCCCCTACACTCCCCAACTGAATGCCCCCTTTAGCCGGGTGATGGATCGCGTGATTACTGACCCCTTTATCCGTAATTGGCTGGATTTGCTTTGTTTTATGCTCTCTGGATTGCCAGCCAACGGTACGATTTGCGCGGAGATGGCCTTTATGTTCGCGGATTGGTATCGTCCGGAGGTGATTTTAGATTATCCCCAGGGAGGCAGTGGGGCGATCGTGGCGGCTCTGGTACGGGGCCTCGAAAAATTTGGAGGCAAATTGCGCCTGAATAGCCATGTGGAAAAAATCCTCACTGATAATGGCAAAGCCACGGGAGTTCAACTGCGCAACGGTGAAATCCTTCAAGCACGACGGGCAGTGGTTTCTAACGCTTCTGTTTGGGATACTCTCAAGTTGATTGAGCCGCAAAATATTCCCCAAAAATTGCAGAAACGAGCCGATAAAATGCAGCCCTGTCGCAGTTTTATGCACCTTCATTTAGGGATTGACAGCAGCAATTTGCCCGAAGATTTGGAGTGCCATTACCTCATCGTTGATGACTGGGAAAGGGGAGTTGATGCAGCTCAAAATGTGGTCGCTGTTTCGATTCCTTCACTGCTGGATCCGAGCCTAGCGCCCCCAGGAAAACATAGTATCCACGTTTATTTGCCTGCTATCGAAGACTATACACCCTGGGCAAACCTAGACCGTCGTTCCCCAGAATATGCTGCTTTCAAAGAAGAACGTTCCCAGGTTTTGTGGCAAGCTTTAGAAAAAGTGATTCCCGATATTCGTCAACGCACGGAATTAACCCTTGTTGGTACGCCTCTCACCCATAGTCGTTTCCTCAGACGCGATCGCGGTACCTATGGCCCCGAATTAAAAGCGGGGAAAGAACAGTTTCCGGGTTGTACAACGCCCATCGCCCAACTTTTCTGCTGTGGAGATTCCACTTTTCCGGGGATTGGCATTCCGGCAGTGGCCGGGTCTGGGATGATTGCCGCCAATACCCTCAGTCCCCTGGGTCAACATTTACAAATTTTGCAGATGATTGCCGATTGAAACCATCCTGCCATACCCTTCTCAGGCATCCTCTAAGACTTGATGTTTCTTTTAGTCACGCAATAAATATTTTTTGACCCGGCAAAAGACTTACCGGGTTTTATCTTTATGATGAAGAGCGCAGTCGATTTAGTGACACTATGTCCCGCCAATTAGAGCGCCTACTGGAAATTGATCGCCTGATCCGTTCAAGAGAGCGGCAAACACAAGTGAGTCTTGCTCAGACCTTGGAAGTTTCAGAAAGAACAATTCGTAATGATGTTAATTTTTTGCGAGATCGCTATGATGCCCCGCTGGAGTACGACAGAAATCAGGGTTGGTACTATACCGACTCTAATTGGCGATTGCCCACTATTCCGGTGACCCAAGGGGAACTTTTTGCTCTCACCCTCGGAGCAAGGATGCTGGAATCTTATTCAGGTTCTATTTATCAAATTCAATTGCGGGAAACTATTGAGCGAATTGCAGAACGTTTACCAGAACAGAGTGTGATTAATCTGCGACAGTTGGCAGAGGAGCGGGTTCATTTTCGGGTTGGGGGAGAAATCCAGCTTAATCCAGAAATTTGGCAAGCTCTCATTGAAGCCAGTGAGCGATCACAGTCGGTTTTGATGCGCTACTACTCTCCTAAACGACAGCAAATATCAGAACGTATTTTCGATCCCTATGTCCTGGATATTTACCGGGCGAGCAATCCTTATGTCTGGGGCTATTGTCACTTGCGCGAGGAGGTTCGGCAATTTCGGATTGACCGGATTCGTAAGCTTGAACCCACAGGGCAAACCTTTGAGCGGCGGGAATTCGATTTACAGGAGAAATTAAAAAATAGTTTTCAGTGTGAGGTGGGGGGAAAAACCTATGATGTGGCGATCGCCTTCGATAAACAAACGTCTCCCTACATCACGGAACGGCAATGGCACAGCACCCAAAGGATTGAAACCCATTCTGATGGTTCGATTACGCTGCGGTTTACAGCTTCGGGATTGAATGATGTGAAGCGCTGGATTCTCGGTTATGGCAGAGGGGCGATCGCCAAATCTCCTCCAGAACTAGTGAAGATGCTGGAACAGGAAACGGCACAGATGGCACGGCAAAACGAAACAGGAGAATTTGAGTAGATGAATTGTTTGGAAGTGCAGTTTGAGCTGCGGGGTAAAACGCTGCCTGCGGATCACGGTTACAGTCCCTATTCTGGGATTACATAAATTTGCCAACATTCTGCATCATGTTGTTGAACTTGATTCTTTGCGAATCTAGTAAGTCTATGATGAATACTATCGGCATTCTGAGTCAGTTATTCGATGTCTATTACTCTTCAATCAGCGATCGCCACATTTGGAAAAGCAGTTAAGGAAAAACTGTCTAACCCTGTAATGACAGGTCAACCAGAAGATCAGTTAAGAGCACCTTTTGAGACGTTATTGCTCGATCTTGCAGAACTTTGCCAAATCAAACGTGATGATGTGACGGCAGTGGGTGAGTCGGCTCTAACCGAGCTAAAAACAAGACCTGATTATTCGGTGACTGTCCGCAATGCCTTGGTTGGTTTTGTGGAATTGAAAGCGCCGGGGAAAGGGGCAAATCCGAAAAGATTTAAAGGGCATGACAAGGCTCAATGGCAAAAGCTTCAGACTCTACCGAACTTGATCTACTCGGATGGGAATAGTTTTAGCCTCTGGCAAAACGGGGAATTGGTTGGCTCTGTTGTTTCGTTTGATGAGGATATCGAAACTGCTGGAAAAAATCTAACGCCTCCACAGGGATTGCTTGATCTGTTTCAGTCTTTCTTTCTCTGGGAACCAATCCCACCCACTAATGCCCAAGAGCTTGCCAGAATTACCGCTAATCTATGCCGTTTGCTACGGGATGAAGTCGTTGAACAGATGGCTTTGGGGAGTGAAGCTTTAACTTCTTTGGCAGAGGATTGGAGAAACCTGTTATTTCCTGATGCAACCGATGAGAAATTTGCTGATGGTTATGCTCAGGCTGTGACCTTTGGGCTACTTATGGCGCGGGCGAAAAATATTGAATTGGCGACGGGGTTAGATCGTGCAGCAAGAGATCTAAAAAGTGTTAATTCATTGATGGGGACAGCCCTTCGTTTATTGACTGACAATCTTGATGATGAAGCAATTCTGAAGACTTCGCTCAATTCTCTTGTTCGTGTACTTGATGCCGTGGACTGGGAGCAGATCAGTAAAGGTGATCCAGAGACATGGCTCTATTTTTACGAAGATTTTCTGGAAGTTTATGACAACAAGCTCCGTAAAGAAACGGGATCTTACTATACGCCTCCCGCAGTAGTGGAAAATATGGTGCGGCTCGTTGATGAATTGCTAAAAGATCCGAGTTTTGGATTGCAGGAAGGTTTAGCTTCTTCTGCGGTGACAGTGGTCGATCCGGCGACTGGTACAGGCACATATATGTTGGCAGTGCTCAAAAGAATCGCGGAATCGGTCAGGGAAGATTTAGGTGAAGGGGCAGTTCCCTCGGCGATTAATGCGGCATTGAAACGGTTAATTGCGTTTGAGCTTCAGTTGGGACCTTTTACAGTGGCGCAGTTACGAATTTTGGCGGAGGTGCTGGAATTAACGAATGGTTCGCCAACGGAATCCCTCAGAATGTTTGTCACAGATACCCTTGGCGATCCGGAAGATGATCAGGGCTGGATTCCCCAGATGTTTGCGCCTATTGCGGAATCTCGTAGGGCAGCAAATCAGATTAAGCGCGAGGAGCCTGTGACGGTTGTGATTGGCAATCCTCCCTATAAAGACAAGGCAAAAGGTCGTGGTGGTTGGGTTGAGTCCGGTAATCCTCAAACGGATACGCCTGCGCCCCTAGATGATTGGCAACCGCCTAAAAACTGGAAGATTGGAACCCACGCAAAACATTTGCGTAATCTATACATCTATTTTTGGCGGTGGGCGACGTGGAAAGTTTTTGATCATCATCCAGAAAACAATTCTGGGATTATCTGTTTTATTACTGTGGCTGGATTTATTGCGGGTCCGGGTTTCCAGAGGATGCGGCAATATTTACGGGAAACTTGTGACAATATCTGGGTGATTGATTGTTCACCAGATGGTCATCAGCCGGGAGTGAATACCAGAATTTTTCAGGGGGTACAGCAACCTGTTTGTATTGTCTTGGCAAGTCGTTCTAAAAAGAAACAAGATGGAAGCCTTGCGAATGTTAAATTTCGAGCTTTGCCCTTGGGAGCGCGGGAAGATAAATTTGCGGCTCTAGATCAAATCACTTTGTCTGGTGAAGCATGGGAAGGTTGTATGGAAGGAAGTCGCGCTCCTTTCTTGCCGGAATCTGAAGGAAAATGGTCAACTTATCCGACGCTCAATGATTTCTTTAATTATGATGGCTCTGGGGTTATGCCCGGTAGAACATGGGTAATTGCACCGGATGTCGAGTCTTTAGAAAAACGTTGGGAAAAACTTCAAAATGCACCTACCGATAAAAAAGAAGAACTATTTCACCCTCATTTTCGTAAGGGACAATTAGGAGATAAACATTCTGCAAAGGTTGTTCAAACTCCTCTCGCAGGACAGCCACAACGTAATCTTTCAGTTGCAGAAGATAAAGGCGATATTGTTACTCCTGTTCAATATGGATATCGTTCCTTTGATCGGCAATGGATTATCCCAGATAGTCGATTAATCAATCAACCGAATCCAAATTTATGGGACTGGCATTCAGATCATCAAGTTTACTTGACTGCACCGATGGATCGTCCGGCTACAAATGGAAATGGGATAACGTTTACATCTCTCGTTCCCGATTTGCATCATTACAATGGTCGCGGTGGAAGAGTTTTTCCACTTTGGCGTACAGCAGATTGTAGTGATAGCAATGTTAAGCAAGCATTTTTAGATTTTCTGAGCAATTTTTACGAGGACGAGATTTCCGCTGAAGATTTCTTTGCTTATATCGCTGGTGTTGTGGCAAATCCTGCCTATACAGAACGCTTTCAAGAAGACTTACAGACTCCGGGTATCCGAGTCCCTTTAACCGCTAATTTTAGATTATTTCAGGAAGCTGTATCACTGGGTAAGCGAGTAATTTGGTTGCATACTTTTGGGGAGAGAATGATTGACGCTGCAGCAGATCGACCCGAAGGCAACCCTCGCTTACCAAAGGAAGAACGCCCCACTATTCCCAAAGACGGCACAATTCCCAATACTCCAGAAGAAATGCCTGACGACATCAGTTACGATGCAAACAAAAAGCGTTTACTCGTTGGCTCTGGTTTTGTCGAGAATGTTCCACCGGAAGTCTGGCATTACAACGTTTCCGGCAAGCAAATTGTTAAACAATGGTTTAGTTATCGTAAGAAGGATCGAAGTCGTCCAATAATTGGCGATCGGCGACATCCTTCTCCTCTGAATCAAATTCAACCCGATCATTGGCTAGATGAATACACGAGAGAACTTCTCAATTTGCTAAATGTGCTGGGATTACTCATCAAACTAGAACCTCAGCAAGCGGACTTGCTAGAACATATTTGCGGAGGAGAAACCATTTCCCTACAGACTCTGAAAAAGACAAATGCCTTAGCAGAATCATCAGTCTCTTGTTCACAGAAAAACAACCCAGATCAATTATCTTTACTCTAACTATTTAGATTGGAGAATTTTGTCATGACAGAACGCGAACAACTCATCCAAGAACTAGAGAAAACCCCAGATATCCTCGTGGGGGAAGTCTTAGACTTTTTGTTATTCATCAAGAAGAAAGCTTCCCAAGCAATTCCTCAAGAGAAGACTCAAATGGTCTCACAAACTTCTCCTTTTCTGAATTTTATTAATCAACTAGAAACTGATTTGCCAGTGCAAGAGGAAGAGAAGTTGCCGAGTGATTTTGCAAAAAATCTTGATCATTATCTGTACGGTTTAGCAAAAGAGGCAGAATGAAAAAAGTATTTGCAGATACAGGTTATTGGATCGCTTTACTTAATCCTGATGATGACCTTTCTGATAGAGCTAAACAACTTGCTTCATCCCTAAATTCAGCCAAAATCGTCACGAGCGAAATGATCTTTAACGAACTACTGAATGCTTTTTCTAAGAAAGGTAGTGTTTATCGAGAACGGGCAATTCGTTTGATCGATTACGCATCTCAGAGTTCAGAAATAGAAGTCATTCCCCAGACGACAGAACTTTTTAGCTCAGCCCTCGATCTCTACAAGCAAAGACCGGATCAAGGCTGGAGCCATACTGATTGTTCATCATTCTGCATTATGCAACAGCAAGATATTTTAGAAGCCCTCGCCTATGACAAGCATTTTGAGCAAGCTGGTTTCATAGCTCTCTTGAGAAGATGATATGGAAAAAGTTGAAAGTATGCCCTACAGCAAAACAGTTGAGACATTAAGCGTAAACGTTTGTCGCGGTGTGAAAGAGGCGATCGCCCTCACAAAGCAATCGTTGCAGATTAAGCTAGAGGCATAATTTGGGAGAACAACCGATGCTGATCCAAAAAATTATCGATGAACTCCATGAAATTCCTGAAGATAAACTGAATCAGGTCTATGAACTCATTCATTATTTTCAGTTGGGGCTCAAACAAGAGCAAATAAGCATTCCATCAAACGATACAGTCCAAACTTGGTCACAGGGAAATTCTCTCAAAAATACGGTTATTGCCGAAGAGGATATTGTGAGCCCTATTGATGTTGCTTGGGATGCCCAAACATGATCATCCTAGATACCCATGTCTGGATCTGGTGGATGACCGAATCACCAAAATTATCTAGTCCAGCAGCAGCGGCGATCGCCGTTTTTATTTGCCGTAACGCCGTGTGTTATCTAGGCACGTTTTCATGGTCTCGATCTGCTTCTGGATCTGGATTTTCTGATCCGTAAACCCATCAATCTGGGCCTGTTGCTCTTTAATTTTCAACTCAAGCCGCTTGAAATAATCGAGCTGGGAAACCGAGAAATAAGCAATAGGAAACCATATCCCTAGGAATGCAATCCAGGCTAAGTCAGATTCTGCTCCCATCAAAAACAGCCAAGGGATACTAGCAAAGAAGGCCGCAAAATGAGTGATCATATAGTTCAAGAAAACGATCCGCCATTTTTTATAAAACTTTTTGTAGATCCAGACTTCCAGGCTGAGCGCAAGCATCATCAAAAATAAGACCGCAAGCCACTCATCTCCATATTTCGGCCCCGTGGTTACAACTCCGTTAACGATAAAAGCAAATCCAAGGGAACCAAGACAAAATACCCCAAGCAGTTTCAGGGTTTTGAGGAAAGTATCAATCATGAGCTTTTTCCAGGGGCGCGAGGACGGTCGGGATTATCCGTAATCTATTGGGTAAGTGTTAAAATGCCGTCCTTCTTGTACTAATGATGATAAGTCCTAAAATGCGTATCTAAACCTGTGATTTAATCAAAATTCCCGCTGTAATCCTTCTTCACTGGCATAGACCCCAAGGGCGATCCGTTGCTGATAGGAGGTTGTTCGGCCCGTCCCAGGTTTAGGGGGGAGAAAGGCCCGCAGATAGACCCGTTTCCCCCGAATTTCTACAGACACGCCGATGCTTAAGGCGCTTAAATCCCGGTTAATCTCTTGAATTTTCATGGCTTTTCTGGCCTATATTTGGCCTAAGCCTTACGAGGGGACAGGCATCCCAGGCCACCATGAAAAAGTAAGCAAAAATCTCCTACGCTACCGATAGCGCAATGGAAATTTGACCTACACTGTAAATATGGCTCGAGGCAGATTTGAACTGCCGACCTTGGGCTTATGAGAAATTCACACCTATCACACACATAAGGCGCGTAATCACTAGGTTACACGCCTTTTCGTTTTAGATGGTTTGGTAGTTGGTCACAAATTCCGGCGTCCCAAATGGCTCATCGTCCCGCCACAAATCAAACCTAATTTGCTCCTGTAGATATCGTTGCCCGGATAAATCGACAATTTGCCCTAGGGTTGATTCTTTCTTGAGGGTGACGATCGCCTCCTCTGGGAATATCGTCTTACTCAACTTAGTGACCCTGGGGGCCACTTCTTCGATCGTAGCGGCAATTCTGATCGCTTCTTCGTCGATTAGCTCTTCTATTATTTCCTTCATTTTTGCGACCCCATATTCTCGGCTCGGCGCAAAAATAACGAAACTGGTTCGACTTTCCAAAGTGGCCTCAATCTTCCACGCCCCCCACTCAAAGAACCGAAAAACCCGCTTAAAATCGCGCCATCTTAGATTGGGCTTCAAAGATTTTAGGGTGACAGTGTGGCGGCTGCTAATTTGCCCCAATGGGGTAACAAAAGGCGGTTTTTGCTTATCTCCCCTAAGAATAATTTTCGCGGTGCGAAGGTAGGGCTTAGCGACTTCATTCCCCAGATCTGGATCGCCGCCAAATTCTCCGATCCGTTGTCCGGCCAGACTTCTGTATGTATTCATTTGGTGCTGTAGCTCCGAGATTGCAAGATTTGAGGGAATTTGACCGAATCTAAACAAGGGGACGGCGGTTTCATCTTCGAGATCCCGCAAGAAAACCCCCCCGGTCTGGCTCTCCCCTAGGACTTCTAGGGTCGTTTCGTTGGTTTGGGCCATGAGGTTGTCCCAATGTCCTGCAATGACAAAGCCCCCCGCAATAAAAGCTTCCGTGAACTCATCAAAAAATGACTCTAAAAACTCCCGCAAAAAGTCAAAAGGGATCCGCTCTACCTGTTCTTCAAACTTTTCCGAAATAACCCAACGCTCGCCATCATCTGCCCCCCATCCTTGAACCCCAGGAATTAGCGTTTTAATCGCCCGTCGAATCCTAATGTACTGCTCTACGGCGATGCCTTCCCCTAAAATGCGGGCTGAAATGTTCAGAGCGTCGCGCATTTCATCAAAAACTTCGTCGCCTCGTTCTTTTGCCAGATTTACCACTGTAGAAAGGGCTAGACCTTTCCCCCCAATTGTCGGGATAAACAGTGCGCCCAATGCCCCCAGCGCCCCTATCGAGACTGTCCCCGCAAATTGCCCCGCAGCCCCGCCCCAGGCATCAGCGAGGGCAAGGTTACGGGCTTTTAATCTGTTCTTTAACTGTTCGTCTGAGGCATTCCAGTCAAAATTTACAATTGCATAAGCAGTCTTAACCACCCATTGCCAAACTGACCTCCAATCAAGGCTAATTACCCCAGTAATGGCCCACCAAATGGCCCCCCTTATGCTCCCAACAAGGCGCCCGACCCTTTGAAAAATATTCCCTTGAGGGGGGGCTTCAAAAAAATCTAAAATATCTTCAATCAGCCTGCCTTCTGGGGCGACTTCTTCTCTGACTTGGCGGCTTAACAATTCCCCAACATCCAACGTAAAAGCCATTACCTAGCCCTCCCCTTCAACGTTGCGATCTCGGATTCTGAACTTTAGATCCTCCTCCAAATTAAATTCAGAGTCAGGATTGTTGACCAGATCCTTAAATTTCTCCCAATCCGTCCGGCCATCTTTCAGAACTTCCTCTACTTGATTTTGGAGAGTGTCTATATCTTCATTCCCTCGCAAAGTAGCCGCCTTGATCAGAGACACCCCATAGAGCAACTGGGGCAGATATTCGATAAGTATTTCTTGGTCGTCAAATTCCCAGCCTTGATACTGAGCCTCATAATTGTTTAGGAAATCGACTAAAGTATATTTTTCT
>NZ_CAWLTV010000064.1:0-98345 GCF_963864045.1 Picosynechococcus sp. NKBG042902
GGGGCGATCGCCTAGGAATAAATTCAATACAAACTTTTTGTCGCTACTGTGTCAAACCAAGGGCAAGACAGCAGGCACATTCGCCCTATTTTACAAGGTTCTCGCCCGGCTCCCAATGAAAATTTTTTTAGGCTCACCGCTCCCTAGAAATCTGTCGGGGCAACTTGTCGATAGATGTAACGAACAATCCAACTGGCAAGGAAGCCCAACAGCGCGTAGATCACAATCGCAATGAGAAGATTGACATCAAAAATATTCGTGCCCAGGGTTGCATCGGTGCGTTCTACCGGGCTGATAAACAGCGTTGAAAAGGGTGAAACAAAAGGCCCCGAAAGGGCATAGATAAATTTGGCAAAGGTATTTTCTGGGTTGGCGCCGGATAGCCGCAGGAAAAACCGCAAGACTAACAGCACTTCCAGTAAACCCACGAGAATGTAAATACTATTTTCGATGCGCCTAAACAAAACCCTTTTCCGAATCGCATCCACTTTTTGCTGTTCTTGGCGCAGTTTCGCGACTTCATTCACCGAGCCATCATCCTCAGGCTGAGGATTTGGGTTGGGGTACTGATTCATAGCTAGACTATCCCTGATCAAAATGTGTCACCTCCTGATCTTAGCCACACAAAGGCGGGCTTAGATGTTAAGAAACATCAAGTCAGTCCCAGGAAAATCAAGAAAAATTTTGTGGAATTCAGAAGAGTTAGGACAGTTTCATCAATACTGCAATGCACTGTCTGTCCCTAGCACTCATGGGGGAAATTAGGCCTTTCTACCCGCAGATTTTAGATATTCTGTGTTTACACCAGATTCCCGGACGAGGGCTAATTTTCCAGTCCGTGCCACTTCGATGATGCCGAATTTTTCAAGCATTTGAAGGATAGCGACCATTTTGCCGGGATCACCCACTACCTGCACCGTCACGGTTCTGTCAGAAATATCGACGATCCGCGCCCGGAAAACCTGTACCAATTGCATCACTTCGGAGCGTTGGTTCGCATCGGCATTGACCTTGACCAACATCAGTTCCCGTTCCACACAGGGTTTGGCGGTGACATCATCCACTTCCCGCACGTGGATGAGCTTGTCGAGTTGGGCAGAAACTTGTTCAATTTCTTTTTCGTCGCAGGGAACAACCATGGTAATTCGAGAAATACCCTCTTTTTCGGCGGGGCCAACGGCGAGGCTTTCGATGTTAAAACCACGACGGGCAAAGAGTCCGGCAATGCGGGTGAGGACTCCGGCTTCGTCTTCAACAAGAACTGAGAGGGTGTGTTTCATCATGGTCTGGGGATTGGGGCGGCGCTACGTACTAAAACCAAGGGGATATATTACTATAGCTCGCTGGCACCTTCTAGCCATTGGGAAAATAATTCATAGATCAGGGCCGGAGCTTCGTCGTGGGGGCAGTGGCCAAGGCCGGGCAAAATCTTGAGGGTGATCCGGGGATTAACGGCGGCAAGTTGGGGGGCGATCGCCACGGGGACAAAGCGATCCTGTTCACCCCAGAGCAGCAATATCGGACAAGGCATTTTCGCAAAAACCGTGGCCATGGGCGGCGCAAAACCTGGCTGACCAACGCGGCGACTCAGGGCAACAAATGCTTGAGCAGCATCTTGATCCAGGGTCGGGGCCTGCACAATTGCTAACAGTTCAGCATCAATATCTGGCCAGGAAGGATAGGCTAATTTCAGCCAATTTTTCAGGACAAAAGGACGGCGCGCCACCCGAAAGATGAGTTTCAGGAGCCAGGGTTGCATGGCGCTGCGCTCCAAACCATTGACAATCGGGCGTAGGGGCTTGGGTAACATCGCTTGGCGTTGGGCGACATCCGGCACACTCATCAGGGCGATCGCCTCGACCCGATTTTTCGGATCTTGGCCCAGGTTGGCACAGACCAAAGAACCAAGGGAATTGCCCAACAAAATTACCGGACGTCGCACCACAAGGTTTAAAAAGTCGCTCAGTTGCGCTGTCCAGAGGGGGACGCCAAACTCTGCACTGCCTTTCCGCGCCCCCCCAAACCCTAATAAATCCAGGGCATACACATCGCGATCCTGGGCCAGCAAGGGCATTAAATGACGCCAATGCTCCAGGGCCGCCCCAAATCCATGGAGGAGGACGAGGGGCGATCGCCCCCTGTTTTCCGGAACCGTGCGCCAAAAACTGTAACGAATCTGCCAGCCCCGCCAAATCCAGCACCGTTGTGACCCGATCCGTTGTGACCAAGGTTGAAGCGCCATTGCAGCATTTATTCCCCTAGGGTGTTGGGCGATCGCCATAACTTAAATTGAGCATCCTCGCTTGAAAAATCATCACAAATTGTCCCTAAAATCTGCCCCAGGACGTAACGAAAAGTCCGCCAATGAGTAAAATGGGCATAGTTCTCAATTTTTTATTGACTGTAATAAACCTACCTACCAAATCGTAACAACATTCAACGCATAGCCTGTGAAAGATAAAAGACGCGTAAAACGTGACCTCCCGAAAATTAACGAAAGAATTCGTTTTCCAAATATCAGAGTCATCAGTGGAGACGGGGAACAACTTGGCATCATGACCCCCGCAGAAGCTCTGGCGATCGCCGAAGAAGAAGACCTCGATCTTGTCCTCGTCAGCGAAACCGCCAAGCCGCCAGTATGCCGGATTATGGACTACGGGAAGTACAAATTCGAGCAGGAAAAACGCGCCCGAGAAGCCAAAAAGAAACAGCACAATGCGGATCTCAAAGAGGTCAAAATGCGTTACAAAATTGAGGAACATGACTACCAAGTCCGGGTAAATAGTGCCCAGCGCTTCCTCAAATCAGGCGACAAAGTCAAAGCAACGATCACCTTCCGGGGCCGGGAGATCCAACACTCCAACCTCGCCCAAAAACTGCTAGATCGCATGGCCAAAGACCTCGAAGAAGTCGGTGAAATTCAACAGCGACCCAAACGAGAAGGGCGTAACATGATGATGATCCTCGCCCCGAAAAAATCCACCTAGGCGCGATTGAGGCGGCCAACATGAAAATGTAGCTATTTATCGCTGGGGAGTCAGTTGTGCTTGCGGGCAAAAGCTACTCCCCAATGTTGTTTCTATAACGTTAAAGCCAACCATGGCCCGTCGCTGCTCAAAAGTTCCTAAAACACCCAGACTGTTTGCAAATTTAGGTTTCTCCCCCACAAGCTTAGGTTAAGCTTCGCGGGTCCCCCCCATCCAGAAGGCCCCTGTGACCATGGTTGTTTGTCCCCAATGTACCCAAGAAAACCCACCAGAAAATCGTTTCTGTCAGTATTGTGGAAGCTCTCTGACGAGGCCCTGTCCCCACTGTGAAACGCCCGTACGGTTACAGCAAGAGCAATGTGAATCTTGCCAAGGGTGGGTCAGTCGGCCTCTCACAGCCTTGATCTTGGACGCTGAAGCGGCATCTTGCCAAGCACGAGAAACCCTTGATGAAGCTGGTCGTTATCGCCTGGGCGATCGCCCAACGGTACGAGCCGAAACATTTCCTTGGCTCACGGTGATCGATACAGCCCCAGAAACCCCAACAATTTTAGAAACTGCCCTCCAAGAGCTAGAAATAACCGATCCCGCCCAGCTCGCTGATCCCGACCTCTGGCAAGATAAAGAAATTCCGGCGATCGCCCGTCAGTATCTCAGCCTGCAAGATGATTTTTCTGCGGTGCCAAAACTCCTGGAAGCTTGGCGTCAGCCAGAATATCAAGTGTTGCTGTTTGAGCAACGCCCACAGCCCCTCACGCCCTTAAAAACCTACTGCCAAGCACAAACCCCCCTCTACGAACAACTGCTGCAATGGTGTTTTCAGATGGTGCAGCTATGGCGAGAATTGGTGCCCCTCCAATGTTGCCAAACTATCCTTGAACCAACAAATTTATACCTTAACGAAGACCAAAGCCTCGTGGTGCGACAACTCCTCCAGGACGATCCAGACCATCTCCCGGCACTGCAGCGACTGCCTCAACTATGGCAAGATTTGTTTCACCTATCTACCCAACCAGCGTGGCAACCCCTTTATGAGCTGACTGAAACGGCCCAAATTGGTGGTTTGGATACTGTCTCCCGCCTAAAAAAAGCCCTCCGTGCCCTCGCCCCAGAAGATACCGATGATTTTTATGGGGAAGTGGAGGGAGAGTTAGAAGCCATCGAATTACAGCCAGAGGATTTAACCACCCTGGATGATGTGTTGTTGTCGGCTGATTTAGGCCCAGAAGATCTCGCAGAAACCCCGGACGGAGAAACAGCAACGGCTAATCCTGAATCAGAAGCCGAGGACTCACCCCAGATTGAACATTCTGGAGGGAGCATTGCTTCGGGGGACTTTGAACCCTTGGCTTTCCCAGAGGAAGAGGAAGCCTCAACGGTAGTCTTACCGATGAATTTGGTGAGTTTAGACGATGCAGGCTGCACGGATATTGGTCAAGAGCGGGATCACAACGAGGACTATTTTGGTATGCGTACCCGCATCGAAAAGCAGGAAAATCTCCTGGGGAGACAAATTCAAGGGCGCGGCTTCTATGTGGTCTGTGATGGTATGGGCGGCCATGCGGCGGGGGAAGTGGCCAGTGCCCTTTCTGTGGAAACGATTCAGGCTTTTTTCCAGGAGCATTGGCAGGACAAGTTACCGGATGAGGCCGTGATGCGCCAGGCCATTTGGGAGACTAATGAGGCGGTTTACAATATCAACCTGAAAAATTCCCGTTCTGGGAGCGGGCGCATGGGCACTACCTTAGTTTTGATGTTGGTTCAAGACAATCAGGTGGCGATCGCCCATGTGGGAGACAGTCGCATCTATCGTGTGAGCCGCAAAGGAAATCTCGAACAACTCACCGTTGACCATGAGGTGGGTCAGCGGGAATTACATCGAGGTGTCACCCCAGAGATTGCCTATGGGAGGCCCGATGCCTACCAACTGACCCAGGCCATTGGCCCCCGGGAAAATAGCTTTGTGGAGCCGGATATTAATTTTTTCCAGGTGAACGAAGATAGTCTGTTTTTGCTCTGTTCCGATGGCTTATCAGACAATGACTTAATTGAAACGACCTGGGAAGAAATGCTCCTCCCCCTACTGAGTGCCCGGGCCAATTTAGATGAAGGAGTGCATCGCTTAATTGCCCTAGCTAATGAACGCAATGGTCATGACAACATTACGGCGGTGCTTGTGCGGTTACGGGTGCGTCCTAATATTGGGGCCTCAAGTTTTTAGAAATCATGATTTCAGTGATTATGCCTGTTTTAAATGAGGCAACCGACATTGTCGCTTGTTTAGAACATTTGCTCCGGATTCCAAACCCTTTAGAAATTATCGTTGTGGATGGGGGCAGCCAGGATCAAACTTGCGATCTAGTGCGTCAGTTTCCGGTGACCCTTTGTCAAACCAGTGGGGGGCGCGGCAAACAAATGAATCGAGGGGCGGCGATCGCCCAAGGAGACATTTTTCTGTTTCTCCATGGCGATACCCAATTACCCCAGGACTTTGCGGCCCTTGTGATAGAGACTTTGGCGGATTCCCAGGTGGTGGCTGGAGCCTTTCCTTTAGGAATTGCTGATTCTCGGTGGCGATTTCGTGCCTTAGAAAAGTTGGTGCAATGGCGATCGCAACTTTTGGCTTTGCCCTACGGTGACCAGGCCATTTTTTTGCGGCGTCAGGATTTTGAAGCCCTGGGGGGTTATGCCGAAATTCCCATTATGGAAGACTACGAGCTAATGCAACGGCTGAGAAAACAGGGCAAAATTCGCCTGACAAGCCAATCTGTACAAACTTCGGCTCGCAGATGGCAGCGACTGGGTCTGTGGCGCACCACTTGGATTAACCAAAAAATGCTCCTCGGTTATCATCTCGGCATTGATCCAGAGATTCTCCGTCAATGGTATCGTCAACAAATCCGTGATTCGTGATCAAAGATCGTTATTGAGGCTTGTTCAGATTATCAAGCTGTTCTCGGAGGCGATCGCAAAAACCATACAATTCATCCAAAGCATTAAGGGGAGCCGGATTAATTTGGCTCCGCAGATAAATATGGCGTAATTTCCGCTCTAGGCGTTGGGCCGCTTCAATGGCCTCTTGTCCAAGTTCATCCATCTGCTGCTGTTGATAAAACGCCAGTGCTTGACCCCGTAAGACTTGCAAGGTACCCTCTTCACCGTACTGTCCCGGCATGACTCGCAGCCGCAGCAAAATCCGCTCACCCTGATAGTATTGTTCCATTTCCACTTTTTTCGGTCGGTCGATGGGCCCTGGGGGCAGGTGAGCGAGGCGCTTAAATTCATCGAGGATGCCGTGGAATGTTTCCTGGGGAATACCGGACAATGACCCTTTCATCAAACCACTTTCACTGAGAAAAATGCGGCCTGCCCGGGCGTGGTTTTCAAAATAGAGGCGGCCAATGCCCTCCGTTAAAATGCGGCCCAGCAGTTCTTGGTATAGTTGCGACGCAGATAAATGGTTGAGTTCTTCGAGGGGAGTGTTGAGATATTGCGGTGAAATTTGCAATTCCCCTGCATCATTCGCCGTAGCAGACGGTGACGCTTGCAGTTGTACTGGCCCCTTGGGAATCACCACCGCCGGCACATGTCGAAAAAATTCGGACAGTTCATTATTCACCGGCATCTGCAGGGCCGTTGTCTCCCCAGAAAACACGGCAGTGTCTTGATCCGCATCATTAGAAACAGACGACGGCATGGGTGGTGGCCCATTTTCCATGACTAAAGTCGCCCGTTCTGAGATTGGTGGGGTGGCGTTTTTTTGGCCAGGGACTGGGGACGTTTTGGGTTGGGGCGGAGATTTTTGCTTGCTTTGATGGTAATTCAGGTAAGAAGACAGAATTAGCTGGTAGGTTTTGAGATCAAGCTTTTGGGCTTTGAGTTGCAGTCCGCCGCGACTGAGTAGTTTATTGACGATGGCCGCGACGCTTGAGCGTTGGGGATCGACAATGCCCAAGGTGAGACAGCGATCTTGGAGGGTGAGGGGCAGAATTTCGTGATTACGGCAAAGATTCAGGGGCAAATAGCGATCAATCAGCTGAAAGGTCTGCTGCAAGTCGAGATTAGACCAAGTAAAGGGCTCAATGGTGATGGGCAAGGGGGCTGGCATATTAGCGTCGGGGGAGACAAAATAGTTTTTTAACGGCGGAAATACTAATATAGAAAAATTTTTAAAACCGAGGACTAGCACCACCAAAGCTCAGTAAGTAGTCCAGCAAGATTGCCCTCTAGTGTAACCCCTTGGTTCAGGGGCCAGGCATGATTTCTCGAAGAAGCTTTACAGAATTTTAAGCGATCGCCCCCTTTGTCGAGATTTTCGGGCAGCCTTTACGTTTCGCAACTTCTGGATGTCATGAACTGGCGATGACAACACCGGATCTCAGGGCGGCATTGCTTTTTTCTGGAGCGATCCCCGAAACATATCGCAGCAAAAAAGGCGATCGCCACGGCAATCCCCCCATTAGCGTTACTAAAGTTCATCTGCCCATACCCTTCGTAAAAGAAGAAAATTTTTCGTAACTTTATACTTCTTTGAGCTGTCTCAGCCGACCCAAATTCACTGCCTAGAATGGGGCCGTAACCAACCTACCCAGTTCTATCCAGTTGGACTGACGCACAAATATATGGCTTCTCTCAATCTCGCAATCAATGGTTTTGGCCGCATTGGCCGCCTCGTTTTCCGTGCTGCCCTCCACAACCCCAATCTCAATTTTGTTTGCATCAATGATCTGATTTCCCCGGAAAAGATTGCCTATCTCCTCAGATATGACTCCACCCATGGTCGTTTTCCGGGCACCATCGAAGCCACCGCCGATGGTATTTATGTGAATGGCCAGTTTATCCGCTGCACGATGGTCAAAGACCCCAGTATGCTGCCCTGGGAAGAACTGAACGTTGACTATGTGATTGAATCTACTGGATGTTTCCGGGATTTTGTCGGCGTCTCCAAGCACCTAGAAGCCGGAGCGAAACGGGTAATTGTTTCTGCGCCCACCAGCGAACCCCAGCGCATTCCCACCTTTGTGGTTGGGGTAAATCACCATGATTATTCCCCGGCCTATGATCGCATTGTGTCCAACGCCAGTTGTACGACCAATTGTCTCGCCCCCATTGCCAAGGTGATCCACGATAACTTTGGTCTAGCAGAGGGGTTGATGACGACGATCCACGCGATGACAGCGACCCAGCCCACCGTGGATGGAGCCAATAAAAAAGACAATCGGAGTGGTCGCGGCGCAGGTCAAAATATTATTCCGGCATCTACTGGCGCGGCGAAGGCAGTGACCTTGGTCTTACCGGAGTTGGCCGGACGTTTAACCGGGATGGCAATGCGGGTGCCGACCCCTGATGTTTCGGTGGTTGATCTGACCTTCCGCACCGAAAAACCCACTTCCTATGGGGAAATTTGTGCCGCGATGCGTGAGGCGGCCAATGGTGAGCTAAAAGGCGTTTTGGCCTACACCGAGGATGATGTGGTTTCTACAGACTTCACCAGCGATCCCCATTCCAGCATTTTCGATGCCGGGGCTGGGATGGCGCTGAATGAGCACTTTTTTAAGGTAGTGGCCTGGTATGACAATGAATGGGGCTATGCCAATCGCGTTTTAGATTTGCTTCTAAGTATGGCTGCTAAGGAAAAAGAAACAGAAATGGCGATCGCCGCCTAAGAGAACCTCACTTAAGATCTCTTAGAAACACAAAATCCCCTTGTGGATGCAGGGGGATTTTCAGCATGATTTTTAGGTTTTATTTTTTATCTCAAACCGCAATGCATCTAACCGGCCTGGTGGCGATCCAGTTGGTCTAAATCCAAGTCTAAAGCGGCAATATCTGCATTATTACCAATCACCGATTTCATCCCCTCTAGGGTAGACATCATATTGCGGGGGTCAAGGAACATCACCTTACTACTGCCGCTACTACCAATGGTTTGCCCCATTTCGAGGTATTGCTGGGCCAAGATAAACTGCAACGCTTCACCGGCGGCAGGATTGGTTTTGAGCTGTTGGGCGACAATTTGCATCGCTTGGGCAGAAGCCTGGGCGCGCATCACTTCTTCCTGGCGTTTCGCCTCCGCCCGCATGATAATCGCTTCTTTTTCTGCTTCTGCCTGGAGAATAGCTGCTTTTTTCTGGGATTCGGCCTCTAACACCTGGGACTCAGCACGACCCTGGGCAGAGTTGACCGCCGATTCTCGTTCCCCTTCAGAGGTGAGGATTGCGGCCCGTTTTTTCCGCTCAGCGGCCATTTGCAGCTCCATGGAGTCCAGCACCGCCTTAGAGGGTACAATGTCGCGCAGTTCGACCCGGGTGACTTTTACGCCCCAAGGGTCCGTGGAAATATCCAATTCCCGCAGCAAGAGCTCGTTAATTTCGGTGCGGGCGGTGAAGGTTTCATCAAGTTCTAGTTTGCCCATTTCCGAGCGGATTTGGGTGAGAACCAAGTTCACCATGGCCGATTGGAGATTTTCTACCTTGTAATAGGCTTTGTACATATCGACAATGCGCCAGTAAACCACCGCATCCACGCTAATGGAAACGTTGTCACGGGTGATGCAAGATTGGGGGGGGACATCTAAAACTTTTTCCCGAATGGTCTCGCGATAAACGATTTTGTCGATAAAAGGGGTGACGAAATTCAAGCCCGGTTCAAGGGTTTTTTTATAGCTACCGAGGCTTTCGACTAAATATTGATTTTTTTCGTTGACAATCTTGACGGAACCAAAAACAGCGGAACCACCCAGGGCCAAAATGATAAATACTAAAGGGTTCATTGGAATCTGCCTCAATGGTTGTTGAGTAAATATAAGCAGGATTTGTTTTCAGGCTAGCGCAGGTCGTTTGTCTTGATGGGCTTCTGTTGTGGAAAAGTTACCTGGGCTGGGGAGGTGAAACCAGGACATAAAAAAAGAGAATCAGCGCTTGGCTCATTCTCTAGGAACTGGATTATGGGAAAAAGTAGTGGTTATTGGGCGAAACCGGAGTTGTATTCGTTAAAGGATTGGATCGGTTTTTTGAGGTTCTCGCCTTCCCGTAGGGGCAGGTCAAAGAGTTTCCGGAAGGTATTGTCGATGTCGTTAAAGTCGCTTTGGCCGACTTCATTAAAAATGACTTTGCCCTTGGCATCGAGAATGACGGTTTGGGGGATTTTTCCGCCGTAGTAATAACCGACTTCGTCTTTGCTATAGCGTTTTTTCTGGGGAATGGAGTCGATCGCCACGGGGATAATGCTGATCACTTTTTCGTAGTAGGACTGGATTTCGGAGACAATGGGGGCAAAACGCTTACTGTCGCTACTGTCGTCGGCATAAAAAACCAACATGGCAGGAAGTTCCCGTTCCCTAGTTTCTTGGAGGGAGAGGCGGGGCGGTACGAGGGAACCATTGCCTGCGTAAAGAACAAAAACATTGCCATCGTAGCGATCATCGTTGAGGCTCGCCCAGGCAGGGGTGACACATAGGGATAGCGTTGTTATGAGAATAACGAGGAGGCTAAGAAGAATGTGCTTGGGGGAAAGGTGCCGGGCTTGCATCATGGAATTTTTGTTTTACTTAAAGGGTTATGAACTTGGCTGGCGTCACTATGGTGAATTATCGCATTAGCCTACGGGCATGGGTAGGGCGATCGCCAGAAAACCTAAGAAGAAATACTTATCGGTACTGGGAGGTTAGATTGCGATGGTGCAGCAGAGAGATAATTTGCGATGAAAGAACAGCAACAGGCGTTATTTTTTCGGCAGTTGGGGGCAACCCTCAAGGCGGGCATGGGATTGGGTCAGGCGGTAGCCTTGGCCATGGGGGAAATTCCCCGGCGGCAACGGGAGCCTTGGCAGGGGGTAATTTTACAGTTAGAGCGGGGCCATAGTCTCCGGGAAAGTTGGCGGCCGGTGCGATCGCAGTTTTCGGCCTGGGCGATCGCCCTCCTGGAGATTGCCGAAACCAGTGGGGCCTTGGTGAGCGTTTGCCGGGATGTGTCAGATACTTTGGTGGAAATGGCAGAACGGCGGCGCTTAATCCGAGGGATGCTCCTGCGGGGGCTGGTCATGGTCTGGTCTTGGGTGATGGTTATTTATCTGCTGCTGGGGGGCTCACTGCTGGCAGGAAGTTTCGGGACGACGGCCTTGACCACGGCGATCGCCTTAATGGTTTTTCTGTATGGGGCAATCACCTGGGAACCGCTGCGCCTCGGTTTACGGCGGGTGCCGCCGCTGCGGAACATTACTCGGTTGCAGATGCTGATTCATCTGGGTTATCTCCAGTTACCTCTGGATTGTGGTTTGCCCCTAACGGCGGCGATCGCCTGGTTAGCCGAGGGATTTCCAGATCCAGATCTCCAAACCATTTGCCGACGCATTGAACCCCAGGTGCGCCGGGGCACAGATTTAACGACGGCGATCGCCCCCTATTTTTCGCCGATGGTGCGCCAAATCATTTGCTCCGGGGAAACAGCCGGCACCTTGCCCCTCAGCTTTAGTCAAATTCGCCAATATTACCAACGGGAACTGTCCCGCCGTTTTACGTTGTTGCGGGTGCAAATTTTGCTGTTAAGCCTGTTGAGTTTTGGGGTATTTGTGGCGCTGTTGGGGGCCGATGTGATTCAGTCGATGCAGCAGCAATTTGAGGCTTTTTAGCCTTCCCCAACGAGGAAATAAGCGGGCAGAGGTCTGCAAAACCTCCACTCCACCCTACGTTCAGCTGATTAGACAGAATAGGCCTGTTGGAGCGCTTCCACCACGCGACTGAGGCCCACGGAATTGGAGGCTTTAAACAAAAGGCGATCGCCGGGTTGCATATTTGCCTGTAAATGCGCAATTAAGCTCCCGTGGTCGGGGAAACAAAGACTCGGCACCCCTGGGGCACCATCGGCGATCGCCTGGGCTTCGGGGTCATCCACCAACACATAGAGCTGATCGAGACCGAGGGCCTGGGCCTTTTCACCCACTTGAATATGGAGCGCCTCGGAAAATTCCCCCAGTTCTTTCATTGTCCCCAGCACGGCAATGTGGCGATCGCCGGGGGTTTGTTTGAGCAGATCAAGGGCCGCCAACATCGACTCTAGCCCCGCATTGTAGGTTTCATCTAATAAGACAATGTTATTGGGGAGTACCAGGCGCTGCGATCGCCCCTTGGGCATGGCCAGGGAAATTTCTGTCGTTAAACCCTGCCAACCAAAACCCAGCACTTGCATCACGCCCAGGGCCGCCAGGTAATTGAGGGCATTGTGTTGACCCGCCAGGGGCACCGGAAATACTTGATCGGCCACTTTGACTTGATCCGGCGCGATGTATTCCCCGGTTAAATCCCCCTGGCTAAGGCCATAGCTGAGGGTTTCCCCAGACCAAACCGTCGCCGCCGTCGCCATCAGTAACTCATTATCGGCGTTGAGCATCGCCACGCTGTCCTTGGGCATAAATTCGAGCAGTTCGCATTTGGCCTTGGCGATCGCCTCCCGTGATCCGAGGCGACCAATGTGGGCTGTCCCGACGTTGGTAATAATGCCGATCGTTGGCTGGGCAATTTCTGCGAGTCGGGCAATTTCCCCTGGCCCCCGCATCGCCATTTCAATCACAGCAAAATCATGGTCTGGGGTCAGGTTTAACAAGGTCTTGGGGACGCCGATTTCATTATTAAAATTGGCCTCGGTTTTGAGAACTTTGCCCTGGGTGCCCAAAATCCCCGCAATCAGTTCCTTTGTGCTGGTTTTCCCGACGGAACCCGTAATCCCAATCACCGGAATATTTACCTGTTGTCGCCACCAAGCACCTAAATCTTGGTAGGCCCGGAGGGTATCATTGACGATCCACTGGGGTAAATCTGTCTCTAGGGGCCGACTGGTAATGAGGGCGATCGCCCCGGCCTGGCGTGCTTGGTCAACATAATCATGGCCATCAAATTTTTCGCCCACGAGGGCCACAAACACATTGCCCGGTTGTAAGTCTCTAGTGTCCGTCGAAACGCCAGTGGCGGGTTCAGGGGGAATCTGCTGGGGCGATCGCCGTAAATTTTCCCCTAAGATTGCTGTCAACTGAGACAACATCAACACAATCCCCATGACTTGAGTAACCCCACAAGAAACTTTCCTAGGCAATCTTACGGGATTTTGGGTAGCCCTTCGTGATATTTATCACCATCGTGGCGGCGGCGATCGCCTACATTATAAAGAGATGCCCTGTGACAAAATTAGCAACCAAACCCCAGAAGCCTAGTAAAATCAGAGAAAATAGCCACAGCAAAGCTCAACCCTCCCAAGACCCGTTTTTACAACCGTAGCCTTGATCTTTACCAAGAAAACACAAAAAGCCGCGCCTCTTCCCCTTAGTTGCCACTTAAGATAGAAAAAAATCAGTCTCCCCTAAATCTAATAGCTCTCCTCTGTCGTCCCTCGCCTTGTAATCAGCCTATCCCTTACCCAGTTCCTCGATTAGCGTGACGAAAGTAACTCCCATCGCCTCTTATCTCCGGCAAACCAATTCCGCCGAACAAGAGCTATATGACTATTTGATGCACGCCGTCCAGAGCCACACCCCCGATGAGCTGCTCCAAGAATTCAAGCAATTTCTCCTTGAAGGACGTCAAGCGCCGACCCCCGAACTACACCAGGCCCTGATCACTATCCTCAAAACCCCTGGTGTCGAAGAAGATTTTAAATTCATTCTGAACCGCTGCTGCCACATCATTATCAACCGCTGGCAAATCCACCCCCAGCTCCAAAAATCGATCCCTCGGTTGGTTGAACTGTTTGACTCTATCCCGCCGCCGAGCCTTTCGACGCCCCGCCTGACGAAATTACATCGCCAATTAGTGGCGGACTTTAGTACCTCCGAACAATATCTCACCCTGCAACGTTTGGCGCGGGTGGTAGAAGACGACGACAGTAAAAAGAAATTTACCTGGAATGACCAAAGCGTTTCGGTAGGCCAATTAATTCAACGCTATCCCTATCTGTATGAACACTGCCTGCTCAGTGAAGATAGCAGCTTTGAACACCAGCAGACCGTCCGTCAGGTGCAAGCGAGAATTCAACGGGCCTTTGAGTTAGACCTTTCCAAATATGTCATGTATCAGGTGCGTTTGGCTCAACTGGCTCGCCGTAAGCATTCGATTCAAGATGCTAAACAAATGCTCCAGGGGGTGCAAAATCCCACTTTACTCACGGAGCGAGAGTTGGGAACTGCCCTGAAATATTTCGTGGGGAAACCGGAGCGGGGCCACAGCTACCGGGACTTATCCCAATATTTTTTACGCCGGACGACGGAAATTCTCTCCTACGAAGACTTTAAGCATGAGCTATTTAGCTACTTAATTTCTAGCGTCGATCAAAAGTATGGCAAGTTGCAGTTTAACCAGAGGCTCTACCAAAAGCTGCAAACCATGTTGCCGAACTACGATCACCAAAAACCCAATGAGTTGTTGATGATGCGCACGGCCAGTCAACTGCTCAATTACCTCATTGTGGAAAGTCCCCAGCGGCCAGAGCATTACGTTTTTGTAGATATGATCACGAACCTTGGCCCGACGGTGACGGTGGCATTGCTCCTGAAGTTGGTCTTGATGTGCGGTAAGGCGAAACCCCACCTCGAAAGGCGCTTTTCAATTCTCTTCAGCCACTACGAATCCCAATCCCAAGAGGGGGTACCTTGGCTGATCAAATCCTTAGAAAACCTCCACATTGCCCTCAGTGTGCATTTTGGTGATGCGGATGTGTCGTTTCTCAAGCAAATTATGTAAAGGGATTTACGATTACTTGCGGTGTTTAGGGGATTTTTCCGGAGTTTGGGGATGTTGGACGACCAGAACGGAACAGGGTGCATGGTGGAGTACGTAGCTGCTGACACTCCCTAAAAAGACTTCCCCTAGGCCCGTTAAACCCCGGCGTCCGAGGATAATTAGGTCGGCTTGTTGGTCTTTGGCGATCGCACAAATGGTTTCGCTGGGATCACCAATTTGTTGGTGGATGGTGGTTGCAATGCCTTGGGTGCGGGCTTGGTGAGCGAGGCTTTGGAGCCAATGATCGACATTGGTGAGGTGCTGCTGGAATTGTTCTTCTTGGAGGGCGATCGCCGTTGAATCGATCATCCCTCCGTAGGCCGCGAGGGAGCCGATTTCGGGCATCGCCACGGGTTGGGGCTGGACGCAGTGAAAAATAGTGAGGGCCGCTTGGAATTTTTCGGCGAAATTGAGGGCCTGGGCAAAGATACTGGGATCTTCGGTGCGATAGTCGAGGGCCACGAGAATTTTTTGAATCGCCGTCGTCTGTGGCCCAGGGGTAGTGGTTTGGGCAGATGGGGTCGGTAACATAGCAGCGTCCTCCGACAGTGACAACAAGAGCAGTGCCTTTCTACTTCCAGTGTGTCATTCCATCGGGGAAATCCCAGGGCTTTGAGAGAAAAATTTATGTTGTCACCGGGGGGACAATGGCTAACGATCGCAGACGGTTGAGGGCCGCCACCAGTTCAAATTTGCGGAAATAGCTCAAATCAGCCTGGGGATATTCACTGAGAATATCAAGTCCTTCTGCTTCGATGTCGCCTAAAACCCGGTTCAACATTTCTGTAAGGGTGAGATTATCTTGGCCATACCGATCACGACCGTAGAGAATACCAAGGGCGATCGCCCGCAGTTGGGTCGTTTCAACCAACTGTTCCACAGCGCTGAGGTCAATATCTTCGGTACCAAACCCAAGGCGACTGGTATCGCGCACTTTAATGGTGACGGCCCGTTTTCCCCGACTGGCATCAATGCTCTCGGCAGCAGGAACACGGGGGGTAATGGTGCCAAATTGTGTACCTCCTTCTAGGCGTCTTTCGGTTTTGTGGTTGGCGGCAATGTGTTTAGCGGTGGCGGTGACATCCTGGGGTTGAAAATTATCCATGGCGATCACCGTATCGGCCACATCAAAATAATCGCCACTGCCCCCCATCACGAGAATTGTTGAAACCCCATGATCTTGGTAGAGCTGGCGCACCTTATCCACAAAGGGGGTAATCGGTTCTTTGTCCTTGTGGATGAGCTGTTGCATGCGGCGATCGCGGATCATGAAGTTCGTGGCGGATGTGTCCTCATCTAGTAGTAAAGCCGTTGCTCCCACTTCTAATGCTTCGATGATGTTGGTGGCCTGGGAGGTGCTGCCGCTGGCATTATTGCTCGAAAAAGTCTGGGTCGATTGGCCCTGGGGCAACTGGTTAATAAACGGCGAAATATCAACACTGGCGATGCTGCGTCCGTCCTCGGCCCGAATTTTGACGGCGTTAGCATCGGTGATCACCCATTCCCGCCCGTCCCCCGGCAGATGGTTATACACCCCCAATTCAATTCCTTTGAGCAGGGTTGATTTGCCATGGTAGCCGCCCCCAACGATCAGGGTAATCCCCTGTTTGATCCCCATCCCTGTGATTGGGCCATGGTTTGGGCAGTCAAAGCTTACTGTCAGTTCTGGGGGACTCTGGAAGGGAATTACATTTTCTGTTAAAGGATGGGCATCGACACCGCTCTGTCTGGGTAAAATCGCCCCATTGGCAATGAAGGCAACAAGACCCCGTTTCGCCAGTTCACTGCGGATCCAGTCGGCATCTTCGCTGGTTTCGACGTGGGTTTTTAGGGCCGCGGCGTTGAGATTCTGGAAAAGTAAGGACTTTTGCACAATCTGGGGTAGGTCGTAGCACAGCATTTCCTCCGCTTGGCGACCTAAAATCGACCGTCCCTTAGCGGGTAAGCCCACCCAAAAGCGCACTTCCAAGTCTTGGTCATCAATAAATACAGCGGTGCGTTCTAATATTTCCTGGGCGGGTTCTACTCCTTGGATCAAGCCGCTTTTACCTGTCCCCCGAAAGCCACTAAAGTCTTTGGCCACTTGATAAAACTGCCTGGTGAGGTAATCCCGTAGGGCAATTTCGCGACTGAGGCTGTTGTAGAGGGCTGGGGGAAACTGGGCGATCGCCTGGGGGACAATCACACTGCACTGGGTCGGAGCGGCAAAGGGATCTCCTTGGACGTAATCAATGATCAGTGTGAAGTCTGGGAAACTGTACTCCCCTTTTATCTGCTTGTAGGCCTTATATCCCCGGCTATCGAGTGCAAACAGAAGCGCGGAAAGATCGGCTTGGCTTTTCATAGATCAACTGGCAAACGCACTAAAATCAAGTGGCTGAGAAACGGATGACGTGCTCTCCAGATTACACTTTAGGGCCGATGCAACCCAAATTTTCCTTCTAGAAATTGTCCTTCTGCCTGACCAAAACACGCTACAGTGAATGTGATATTTGCCATTGTTTTTTTCGTGTCATCACTGCATCCATGCGCTATTGGTTGATCAAATCAGAACCCAGTGAATATAGTTTGGCGGATTTGGCTGCCGATGGGACAGAACTCTGGGATGGGGTGCGGAACTATCAAGCCCGGAATTTTTTACAGCAAATGGAAAAAGGCGATCGCCTCTTTTTTTACCACTCCAACACCAAACCCCCCGGTATCATCGGCCTTGCTAGCGTCACCCAAGCGAATCTGGTTGATCCGAGCCAATTTAACCCGGAAAGTAAATATTTTGACCCCAAGGCGACCCCAGAAAAACCCCGCTGGTACACCGTCGAAGTGGGCTACCAAGAAACCTTTGCCGAGATCATCACCCTGGATCAACTCAAGACCAGCTTTACCCCCGAAGAATTTGCCGTGGTGCGGCGGGGTAATCGTCTTTCTGTGATGCCCGTTCCTGAAACCGTTGCTGAACGACTCCTGGCGATGGTGTCTTAGCTAAAGCTTGTTTGTGACCATAGAAAAAGGTAAAAGGTGATTCCCAAACCCTTTACCCATTAAAGCTTTAAATTTTGTCTTGCTGGAAGTGATACCAGAGTTAATTCTGGGCTTGGACTTGCAGGAGGTGGACAGAGCCAGCCGGAATTTCGACGATCCGGAGGTCATCAGGGGAACCCATGCCGGAGAGAATCCCTACCGCCGCGCCGAGGAAGCCAAACTGTTGTTGGGTACCAATACTTGTGCCAGCAGCCCCAGCCAAAGAGGTGGTGAGATTTCCCCAAACGGCACTGTTTTGCTTGGCCATTTCTTGGGCGGTGCGCTGGGTGACGGTGCGGCCAGGAATCATCGTACTACTTTGGGCTTGAATATTCACCACTTGGCCATTGACGATAATCGAATCAGCAACGAGGATTGCGCCATCTTTATGGGGTTTAACCCGTAGGGTAATGGGGGTATTTGCTGGGGCAAGCAGTTCTCCCGATGCACTCCGGAGGTCTTGAAATAACGGCAGGGTCAAAGGATAGTCATCTTTTTGGCCGACATCGACAACGACAGCACTGGGAAAGTTCACCAAAATGGCACTGGCGGGGCTGAGTTTTGCCATCAGGGAAGTGGGGGCAGCGGGGGTGACGGAAGGCGTTGCAAGGGTCGTCGGCGTAGGAGACTGATGATTCGGGGAAGAGTTGATCGGTGCTGCGGCAACGGTTTGGGTAGTGGTATCGGTGCTGCCAGTGCGGGCTTCGAGACCAGCAAGGCGGGCTTTGAGTTGTTGCAATTGGACTTCAAGGGAAGGCTCGGCGATCGCCCCTTGGGGGTTGGCAAAGGCGGGGGCCGGGGTACCCATCACCAAAAGAGACAGAAAAGGAATCGTTGCAGACTTGAGGAGGCGTTGGTAGAGAGAGGATTGAAACAACATGGCAGGTTCTTCCAGTAAAAATAGCGGCTTCGAGGGGTGCGGGAGAATCATCACCTTGGCTCGATGCTGGGTAGTAGTTACTGGCTTGGGGAACTGATGCAGTTTTTTAGGATCAATGCCTCTATTGATAACGGACGGTGAAGTTGTTATCGACGGGCAAAGCTTCATAGGGATAGCAACTAGGGAACGGCTCGAATCGCTGTTCGAGGGTACGCACATGGCTTAGGGCCGCCTGATCAATAATGTTGGCGCCGCTGGACTGGGCCACCTGGAGATTTTGGACGCGACCATCTTTCGTGAGGAGATAGTTAACTTCGGTGCGCCAGACCCCTGGGGACGGCGGATAGGGGGGCCGCCAGGTATTGCCCATGGTGGCTTTGAGGTTGGCTAGATAAAAATCCACCTCAGCTTGACAGGCTAAACTCAGGTCGGTCATGTCCGGGGTATCGGTGGCGGCCGTATTTTGATTGAGATCCCGAAACGCGATCAGGTGATTATCGATGTCCTGGGAAACGGGAGCCGGTAACTGGGACTCGCGCCAAATCTCAGGGTTTAAAAATTCCTGTAAGTCTGGGGAATTGGCGATCGCCTCGGTGGGGTTAAAAGGCTCCACTTGATCTTGACCGTCACCCAAATTGAAATAACGCTCACCACTACGGAGCCGCAAACCCTCTGGATATTGGGCCGAAATAATCAAAATTTCCCCTTGGAGCGTTTCAATGGCCTGGAGATTATCGTCAACAACAGCCCTGAGCAAAATTGGGTCAGTTCCCAGGGGTTGAATGGTGAGGGAGGCTTCCTTGCTCTCCGAAGAATCCTCGGATAGTTGTTTGCTGGCAGCACTGGGTTTCTGTTGTTGTTTAGGGGCCGCTGAACTCCGTCCTGGACTGAGATGGACACCATATTTACAGCCGCGATTGTTCCCCTGACGCCAACTGAGGGTCACTTTGCCGCCGACAATGACACAGGGAAAGCGGTACTCCGTTTGTTGTTGGTCTGGCCCCGCTTGTAACAGGAGGCCATCGTAACTTTGGCCACCGCCCACGAACGCAAGGCGCGCTAGGGAACGGTTATTGCCGGGGACGATTAAGGCTTGACTTTGGTTGGTCAGACGATTACCCACCCGGGCTGGGTTGGGGCGTTGGTTGCCATTTTGGAGTAAGAGGCGATCGCCCTGGAGAGAAGCAATTTGACTGGCATTGGGGGTGCTGGCCTGGAGGAGGGGGGTAAAACCCAGAAGCCCCAGAAGCGCAACATTCAATAACGTAATGGGCTTAAACATGGTTTTTTAGTAGAACGAAGGACTATCGGGATAAATTTCCGGGGATGAATTTGGATTTTCGGGGGGAGATCGTTGGGATTGTTTTCAGGTTCGGGATCAGTCGGTAAATCCGGTAAGGCAAACTGACACCGCTCAAACTCACGGATAAAGTCCTCGGCCCGTTGCTGGAGTCGCGTCAGTTGTGGCCCCTCAGGAGCATTGACATCGTTTAGCCAACTGGCCTCCGGTTGCGCCAAAAAGGCATAGGGGTTGTTGGTAAAGTCCCAGGCCCCCGGCGCGATTGTTTGGGCTTCCTGGAGAAAACTTTGGAGAGCGGTGAAGTAGTTTTCGCAGAAACCGCCATTATTTGACCCAGCGGTATTTCCGGTCGGCGGTTGCTGGACGGGGGGACGGATCGGCCAGCCGGAGTCGGGGGTAGTCGGAGCATTGGCCAGGGTTTCTTCTTGGGGAAGCCAACTACTGGGGGCGAGAAATTCTTGCAATTCGGGGGAATTGAGAATGGCCGTCGCATTAATTGGTTCCACCTGGGGGCTGGCGTTAGGGTTCGTCCCATCGAGGCTGTAGCGTTGGCCGGGCTGGAGCGTAAACCCCCTGGGGTGAGCCGCCGAAGTGAGGGTGATTTCGCCAACTAAGGCATCAACAATCTGGCGATCGCCTAGGGTGCGGGCCTGGAGGATCACTTCATTGTTGTCCTTGGGCTGGATGACGATCCCCTCGATAACCTTTGTCGTCGCCTTTTCTTTTTCTGTTTGTTTCAAGCCTTTTTTATTGCTGCGGTTGGGGCTGAGATAAATCCCTTCTTCACAACCGCGATTATTGCCCTGACGCCAACTGAGGGTGACTTTACCCCGACTGACGACACAGGGAAATTGGTAGTGGGTTTGCTGGAGATCGGGGCCGGCTTGCACCGCTAAACCAGCATAATTTTGGCCGCCCCCCACAAAGGACAACCGCGCCAGGGAGTAGTTATTGCCGGGGACAAGGAGAGTTTGACTACGATTTTCGAGGCGATCGCCGATCCGGGCAAAGCTGGGCCGTTGATTCCCCCGTTGGATCATGAGGTAATTTCCCCGCACGGAAACAATTTGGCTGGCTTGGGGCAAGGTCGCCACGGCCAAGGACGTAAAACCGAGGCAACAAAGGCTACTCAGGAGGGCAATTTTTGGGGGCTTCACGGTATTTTTCCTCAATGGTTTGGCTAAATAATGCGTCAAATTATTCATAGGGATCAGCGGATTCTGGGGCCACTTGGCAAGCTTTCAGTTGCGTGGCGATCGCCTCGTAATCCCCCACAAAAATCGTTTCTGTCAATGTTCTGCCCTGGAGGGGCGCACAGGTCGGGGCGGCATAAAAGGAGCGATCGCCGTAGAAACCACATTGTTGATCGGTGTGGTCACGCCAGAGGGCTTCAAGGTCTTGGAGAAGCTGACAGGGGAGTTGCTGGGCTTCCGTCGGGTTATTGATTTCCCCGTCCTGGTTGAGGTCAGCGTTTGTTCCCTGGGGACGTAAAAGGAGGCCATAAGTTTCCCGTAATGCCCCAGGGGTATATTGATCTTCATAATCTAAAAGGTTAGTTTCGGGCTTGAGGCTGCCAAATTCTCCCTGGGCGAGGGCGGTTTCGAGGGTGGGCAATTTTTGCTGTTGGATCAGCGCAACTAATTGTTGCTCTGTTTGGCTGGCAAGGCTTTGTAATTCCTGCTGCTGGGCCGCCGCTAAATCAGGTCGCGCCTGGAGTTTGGTGATTTCCTGCAAAATTTTCTGGTAATAGGCGATCGCCAAATCAAAGTCCCCTGTTTGTTGCCGCCGTTGGGCAATGGTCAGAAACCGGGGTAAATCCCGGAGGAGGGTCGGAGTTGTGGCCGAGCTATTAATCGAAACCGTCTCGATAATTTTGAGCGATCGCTGGCGTTCCCACCAAGTCCAGCCCCCTGCTAAACCTAGCAATACCAAAGCCACAGAGGAAAGCACCGCCAGTTTTTGGGCACCGCGCCGAATTTTCCGTTCCTGGTCGAGTTCCCGTTGTTGCCGTAGGGCGATCGCCGTTTCCTCTTGGGTACGCAAATCCAGACCCAAGTTGATAAAAAACCGTTGGGCATCACTGAGGCGATCGGGACTTTTATCCAGCCAAAACTCTGCCTCCACCAAGGGCGCTTGTCGCAACAGATAACCGTCGCTGTTGTTGTGGCTTTCCCATTGCTCAATGGCGTTATTTAAACGGGTTTGCCACCGTAGGAAATCAGCATTGTCGGCAATCCAACCCTGGAGACGTTGCCAGTGACGAATTAACGCTTCATGGACAATTTCGACAGTTTCAGTATTGCCGATCGGGTCGCGGTTCGTCGTCAACAGCCGTTCTGAAGCTAATTGCAACGCGAGAGGCCAGGCTTTAACTTCTGTTTGCGGCAGAATCCGTCGGGTAGCCTCCGCCCCTTCCCGCACTTGGATCAGTTGCAAAAAGAGGGCTTGCACCTGGGGCCGCTGGTCAGCGGAGAGGTTTCCATAAACCTGTTCGGCATAGTCCCGGAGCGCGGCGGTAATTCCCCCCAGATTTTCGTAGGCGGTATGGGTGAGCCAACCTGTCTCTTGGTGGGGCCACAGTTGGGTCAGGGCAAATTCGAGGAGGGGTAAATTCCCTACCTGGTCTTGTACTTCTGTGATTATTTTTTCCACTAAACCCGGCTCAAACCTTACTCCCATCAGGGCTGCGGGTTGGGCGATCGCCGCCTGGAGATCTGCACGGGAAAGGGGTAGCAGAAATTCTGGTTCATGGCGTTGCCAGAGTTTCCCCAGGCCGGGATGTTCTAGCACTGGCCCGACACAATCAGCCCGCAGAGTAAGCAGTACCACAAACTGGGACGCTTCTTGGATGGCGGCCACTAACAGATCTAAAAATTGCCGCTGTGCCTCTGGGTGATTAAGGGTAAAAAGTTCCTCGAATTGATCAATGATCAGCAGTCGGCGGGTTTGCCTTGGTTGGGTTTGCTGAATTTGTCCTAACGCTGTCCCTAAACTTTGAGTATCCTCTCGGAAGGATTGCAGCAATTTTGTTTCTGAAATATCGGGCTGCCACATCGCCACGGCATGGGCCAACCTTGCTACGGGATCATTTTCGGGACGCATCACTTGGATCGCCCAGTTGTACCTAGCATCCTGTCGCAACTGGGGCACAATCCCCGCAAACACCAGGGACGATTTCCCACTACCGGATGCCCCCACCAACGGTAACAGCGGTTGGCTTTGGAGCCGTTCTACCAACTTTTCTCGCAAACTTTCCCGCCCGAAATAAACCGCCGCATCCTGTTCCTGGAAGGTATTTAAACCGCGATAGGGACAGGGGGGCAAACCACCGAGTTGCAACCAAGTGGGGGGCAATAAAGCGCTATTTTGGCAAATGATTGGTAGCCAAGCCGCCCCAGGATAATCATTTTCTAGGCCTTGTAGTTGGCGACGAGCCTGTTTCACTGCTTGATAAAGCGGTAATTGGGCGATCGCATAACCTTCGAGAAAACGCTGAAAAAAGTCCTGGGCGACTCGATTCGGCACCGGTTCGCGCATCACAATGGTCACGGGAATCTGGAGATTACCTAAACTATTCGCCAAACCCAAGCCATCACAGGAATTGAAAATCGCCAACTGCAACCCCCGTTCCAGGGCCGTGCGCAGGCCTTCCTGTAAATGCTCCAGGGTTAAGCTGCGGTGTTCTGGCCCATCGTGGAGATAAAGGCGGCCCGTTTGCTGCTCTGTCTGGCTGTGGCCCGCGAAAAATAAAATATCCCAACCCTGGTCATCCCAGAGGGCCGCATCAAATTCCTGGCGGGTGGGTTGCGTTAAAAATTGCACTTCCGCATCAGGAATTTCAGAGAGTTGTTGTTGTTCCGCCGTCAGATCGATGCCCTGGCTACTACCGAGGATCGCCAAAATGCGTACCTGTTGCCGTTTTTTCTGGGGGGTAATTTCTTTTAAACGGTAGAACTGGGGCTGACTGAGGGCCACTTCCGCCAGGGGATAATCCACCAAAAATTGCCAACCCTGCCAGGGTAAATGGTGCAGGTGTGGGTCATCCGTCTGCAAAATTAACCGCAGGGGCATCTCTGGGGAAAGATGCGATCGCAATGCCTGGACAATGGGCGTAAATCCGGGGCTGAGGAGCCATTCATTCAGTTGCCGTTGGAGCCGCTGGGACAAGTCCTCAAAGCTGACCTGGGATACATGGGTAACGGCGTCTTCTTCGATCTCAAAATCATCGTCTTCTTCGTCAAAACTGCGCATTCCCTCGGCCTGTCGCTGTCGTCCTAATTGCAGCCGCTGGGCGAGGGCGAGATAAACCGTTTGCCACTGCTGCAGACTATTGAGCAGGTCTGGGAAAGCGGGCAGTTGCCCAACAAATTGCTGAGGTAAAGGGACATCCATCTCCCAAATCTGGGCTGTGATTGTCGGAAACCCTTCGGTGAGGCTCCCCCGACCAAAGGCCAGGGAAATGGTCACGCTAGCATCACTGAGCCAATTAAATTTCAAAGGTTTCGTTGACGGTGCAACCATCGCCGCTTACCTCCACTTGAAATACTTTACCGGGAACACCCTTGAAGGGTTTGAGTTGAATGTAGCTGTCCTGTTGCCGACTGGTGATCGTTTGCAGCACTTTGCCGGACTTGGACTTGAGGGAAATACTTAAATCCGCTGGGAGATACTCTGCCTCAAAGGGGAGGAGTCGTGCCTGGATGCGAACTTTATCGTCTTCGTCGGTGGGGGCGAGGGTGACGAGGAGAACCACCTGTTCATTGCCCAGGCTCAAACCAAGATCGAGGAGTTTACCAGCTTGGATATCTTCGCTGAGGTTACGGGTGGCAAAGGCGAGCTGGGCTTCGGGCAGCATCAGCTGATCGAGGGCTTGCCAACCTTGATCAAGGACGTTATCAAACCAGTTGCCGAGTTTAGTGATCGTTTCTGTCACCTGGGTTCTGAGTTCTGCCAGGGCATTCACGGGGAGGGGAATGGCGGCGGGGGAAAGGTAACGGCAGTCGGCGAGGAAATGATTCAGTTCGGCATCAAAGTGATCGAGGCTGAGGCAATAATGGCCATCCCGTTTGGGGGCAGTTTGGAGGCGATCGCCCCGACTAATTCCTCGTAAAATGACGGTTTCTGCTTCTTCATCTACTTCGACAATGCCGTAGAAATGGGCGGCGAGTTCCGGTTGTTCAATGTATTCCTGGGGCCAGAGTACCTGTTCGTCGAGGTAATCGCTCTGGGCTAAAAGACAAACGTTAAAACCCCCTACAGTCACATAGGCCACCTGGGGCAGATGGGTCAGATCCCGTTGGCGACGTTTTTCTGGGAGGCGATCGCCAAGCCAATTTTCAAAGGCCACTAACCCCAGCCCGTTTAGATAGGCTTGCCACTGGTCAGCTTCTGGCAAATTTCCAGCAGGCCAGGTTTGGACAAGGGCATAGTCAAGCTCGCTGAGGGTAATTTCTTCGGGGATGAGTAGGCGGAATTCAGATTGGGTGAACATTTTGGGGCTCCTCGGCGTCAAGCAAGATTAGGGGTTAGTTCGGGGTGGCATTCGTTAAGTAATGCTTTAGTTTTTGGGCGTAGGCACTGTCGAAGCGACGGTTCTTGCCACTGCGGATTTCGGCGGCGGCCTCCGTAAACAGTTCTTGGTCTACAAATTGTTCTAGTTGCTGGCAAAGGGAACTTAGGTAGTTTGGGTCGGGTTCCGGGCCAGTGAGTCCCTTTTGGCGGGCGAGATCAAGGAGTTTAGCGAGCAATTTTTCCGTGGTTTGGCGGCGCACTTGATTCAGTAGATCACCAGGGTTGAGGATGCGGCGGGCTTGATCCCAGCTACTCATGCCCAGTTGGGGGGCAATTTCGGCGAGGGATTGGGCCTCGATGTAATAGAGAGAAAGACCTTGCAAATAATGATCAGCAAAAGGTTTGTAGCGTTTGCTCTTGGCGAGTTTTTGTTGTTTTTGTTTGAGGTTTTCCCGGAGGCTCTCGTCAAAGGCGATCGCCAATTGGTTATGCAAAAATTGGATCAGCTCCCGTTGTTCGAGGTTCCCTTCATCGAGGCTTTCGTGGGGGAGATCCCGCCTGGGGGCATAGTCACCACTGTCGGTGTCGTAGGTTTCTAAACTTTCCCGCGATCGCCAAATGTCATATTGCCGCAACTGTTCCGCGAGACGATGCAAATCCCCCAAGAGTAACTTCGGGGCGCGGCTCGGATAACCCTGGTCAACGCAGTAGGCATCCATTTCCAAAAGTTGCGCTTCCGTTGGCGTTTGGCACTTGGTACGTTGTTTCGTCTGTTGGCGGCGATCGCGACGATACACCCCATGGAAAGCCTTCAGTAAACATTGATCCGCAGGCGCTAACTGCTCAAACTGACTTTTGCGGGCGCGGTTTAACAAGGCCCAATCCGTGAGGTGCTGAAACCCGAATTCCGCTAAAAAAGCCCGAATCTCTGGATGTTGTTTCGTTTTCAAAAAAGCCCAATTTTTCAAACTGAGTTTATTTTCCCGTTGAGCCCTATAGGAGCGAAGAATTTCCACCGCAAAAATCTGAAACTGACAGGGGCTAAGTTGGGCCGCTTCGTTGAGTTGGACTTGATTGCTGTCCGTGGCCTCATCAATCAAAATTAACCTCTGGCCGTCGTCGTGGAGCACCAGAGGCAAAAGGTCTTGGTAAGAAAAATTCTGTTGGGCACTAAATAAACTCGCGAGGCGTTGGCAACTTTGGAGAATCGGTTGGGAAACGTAACACCGTAAACATAGCCCTGCTAATGCCTGATAATATGATTCCCCTTGGTTGCCTTGAAAGACCTGGAGGAGCTGCTCTGGTAAAGTATTAGCCGAAAAAGTTGTGGTCTCTAACCAAGTTTGGGCGGTCGGGAGCGGAGCCCAGTGGTATCCTTGGCGATGCTGGAGACTGATGCGGTATAGATGCCAGTACTGCTTCGGATAACTCATGATCTCCCCTTGGGTTCCCCATTCAAGCAAAAATGCATAGCGGTGTTTTTGTAAGTATCATTATCCTGTCGCTATACATCTTAATTGAGCTTTTTCTGAATAACCGGTTACCAAGCCAACATATTCCCCAAAAGACCTTGGCGCAAATTGGAGTCATTCACATAGCGCACGTTTTCTAGCTGTTGGTAGGTGGCATAACGGTGGGCTTCTGCTTGGATAACGGCAGAGCAATCCTTGGCACTCATGGAACCGATGGTTTGCATGCCCCAACCGGTATTTTGGGCATCGATATGCTGGGTCGTGGTACTGTCCGGGGTGCTGGTGCTATCGGTCACTGTGGCCTCGTTATGGAAACTGTTCACCTGGGTCATATCTTCCATTTCCTGGGTATTACAGAATTCTTTGGCCTCTTCTACGCTTAGCCAGGGTTGATAGTCGTCGGCGATCGCCCCAGGGACAAAACTAAGGGGCAGTAACATTGTTAAACCAAAAACAGCGAGCTTGTGAGTTGTGTTAAACATGGTTGGTTTCTCCGGGGGCGAGTAAAAAGTAGGTAGTCGATTTAAGGGCTAAGGGGTAATCCCAGGGACTCCATGAAATTTGGATCATGGGCGGGACTATAGATATCAATGGGAACACTAATTTGGGTGCCAATGGTTGGACTTTGGATGCCGTAGGGAGCCAGGGGACTCGCGCCATTGCCATCAACAAAGTGACTACTGGTGCGTTGTTGGGTGGCGTTACCAGAGCCGACATAAAGCTGGCTGCTCGTGTTGGTCGTGGTATTGCCCCAGCAGGGTTGGTTGCCTGTGCCCATAAAGACTTGGTTACTTTGGTTAGCGGGAGTTGGAGAACCGTGGATTGCCACTTGGAGGGACACATCGGTCATCACACAGGCGGCCTGGGCGGGCATCCCGATAGAAGTTACGGGTACAAGCAAGGAAGGGGTAAAGATAATCCAGAAGGGGGAACCAGCAAAGAGAATTTTCATTGATTTGCCTCGGTGAAGGGAACAGGGGAAAAACAGGGCAGTTGTGAACAGAGAGTTGGGTTAAACCACTGCCCTGGTGTTGGTTTTAGAAAGAAAAGATAGAGCTTTGGTTTTGGAAGCTGTTCTGGAAGCTGCTGTTGTTGACGCTGTTGCCGAAACCAATCCCCGCGCCTGTTTGGCTGGCACCCACCTGGGCAACGCTGGCATTATTGCCGAACCCAAGGATACCGGATTGTTGTTGAGTACTGGATTGACCGAGGTTGTTGTTGACATTGTTGAAAAAGCCATCAGCCACGGCAGTTTGGGAACCGACAATTGTAGACTGGGCGCCGTTGTTACCACCACTAAAGAAGCCGCTTTGATTTTGGAAATTTGATTGGCCCATGGTATTGGAAGTGGAGTTCCCCACACCGACGGCGGCACTAGTTTGATTAGAGATCATTGTGCTGCTAGAAACATTATCGGCTTTGGCAGGTTGAGCGATACTCAGAACACCGAGAGCGAGGAAAGCACCAGCGGTAGCCAGTTTGAGGGATTGGGGACGAGAGAAAGTGAAAGTAGTCATGGGTCAGTTACCTGTTGATTGATTGTTGTGTGTTGCCAGGTGATAGTGACCAGAAATTTTGCTTATGCAGTTTTTTGTCTTTCGCCCCAGAAAATTATCTAGAAAAGTTCAGTGGCGATCGCCTTGAGGGGGGATTCCGTTGTGATTGGCTTTTTCTCGGAAGGAATAAGGGTAAAGGCGGGTTCTAGGAGAGCATCGTCCACCCAACCCGAAAAATAATCCACGGTGGTACTGTCTAGATCGAGCGCAAAAAGTGTTAAGTCTCCCCGCAGGGCATTGAGATCTTGGATTCCTTCGGGGTTATAGCCCTGTTCACTAATCCCCACTGGCCCCAGGCCCACCTGTTGCCCCATCACTTCATCAAAACTCCGCCCAAAGCGATCGCCTGCCCAATGCCATTCTTCGCCGGGCCAATAGAGGCGGTCTTCCCAGGGGAGTAAATCGGTTGTGTCTGGTTCACTGTCCCACTGAAAAGCCCCTTCTGGTACCGTCACCCGAAAACCCGTAGGATAAGCAACTTCAAAGCGTCCCTTCTTCGGCTGTTCATGGGCAATGCCAAAGGGGACGGTACTCGCCCACCAGAGCACCTCGGCGGTGGCTGCGGTTAGGGTGGTGCTGGGAGTTTCTGCCAACAGACTGCGATAAATAGGTAAGCCTGACTCTGGCACCTGGGCTTCTAGGGCAAAGCGCCAACAATTCCACGCGTCCCACTGGTCAATATTGCGCCACTGAATGTTACAAATCCCATTCCCCGTCGCCACCCAGAGCACATCGCCCTCAGCGTGGAGTTGGGTGGGAATCGCCCCGATCAAGGGACTGTTGTGAATCGTGTGAAACGAGATTTTGCCATCACGCCAATCTTGATTAAATTCATAGGCCACCAAGCCCCGTGCGGGAATGAGGCTTGAACCTTCGGCGGCATATTTTGTCCCCAACCAAAGAGTTGTTTGATCGTCGTTGGTTGTGGCCTGGAGGTCAGTAATTTGGGTGGCGATCAGTTCGTCCGGCTGCTGTAATTCGAGGCTGCCGGTGCTTGGTTCATAACGAATCAGGCTACTCAAACCGCTAAAGCCTTCCCCTTGCTCTGAGGAAACCGCAAAAAATAACGTGTCTTCGACAGGAATGGCCGCTGTCACCGTGGGAATGCCTAGATCCGCACCAATGCCACTGGCCCGCAACTGTTCGAGGGTATAAAGATCTAAGGCGATCGCCTCGGTTTCCCCTGGGGGAATCAGTTCAAAAATTGCCTTTTCGGGGGGATTCTCAAAATCTAGAAAAGGATTTGGGCGCAAGAGGACACGATATTGATAAGTTTCGCCTGCCAGTTCGATCCTTTGAAAAGCGGGATCTTCCCCCGCTAAAAGCAACTCCTGATCCTGAACGGCATTAGAGGTGTTGTCCGTGGTTGGCAGCAGAATCGCCCAACTCTGGGTTTCCCGACAAAAAACCAATTGATGATGCCGAGTTTGCACCGTCACAGTATCTGAATCAGCTTGAATGTCCCACGCCGTAAAATCGAACTGATCCGCCACCGACAGATCCGCTTGAATCGTTAATCGTTGGGCCGCTCCATCGGTGCTGGGACAATTGGCCGGGGTAGATGGCACTGTTACGTCCCCTGGCTGTTCCTCCAAACTAATAGACTGCCCATTACAAGCACCGAGGCAAATTAACCCAACCCAAACCCAAGGCGATCGCCCCAACCCATTTTGTCTAGCCCATAAACTTTGTCGCATCACCTTTACTGACTCCGTAAAACTATTGAAATAAATTTCCCTGCCGTTTTCACCTGAGAAAGTTTGCCAGGGGAAAGCTTGTGACTTATTTTGATAAAGATTTCTTGTTTGTTCCCTTACCTAATCCCAATTCTGAGCCGAATTTAACCATGGCGCAAATCCGCATCGACCCCCTGGCGATCCAACTCCAAACCCTCGAAACTGAAACTCTCCTCAAGGCGCTCCTGCGGGCCAAAGTTCACCTCGATGCCATCTGCGGCGGCAAAGGCTATTGCGGTACCTGTGTCGTTCATGTTGTTAGTGGTGCGACCCAACTCAGCCCGGTGACGGCCCAAGAACAAACCATCCTCAACAATCTGAAAAAATCTAGCGACACCTATCGCCTCAGTTGCCAGGCCTATGTGCGTGACGGAGAAACCGTTGTTTGTGACCTACCATCCCGCACCCTCACAAAGTTACAACAAATTCTCGATCGTCTGAAAAATCGCTATGCCCCGAAAGATATCCGCCACCCCCGCACCGGAGAACTGCTTGTTAAGCAGGGGGGCATTGTGACTCAGGATATTCTCGAACGCCTGTTAAGTGCCTGAAGTCCCTTTCTAGAAAAAAAATATAAATTTTCATTAAGAGACAATTAAGTTTTGTTGATTGATTGTGGGTTCCGCCGGGGGTCTGAGATTTCCATGCTATGTTTGGTTTCCATAACAAAGTCCTAGTCTTATAACTCTCGTTTTTTAAGGGGTTTCTTAGATATCGTCCAAAATCCAGGACTTTCAAAGGGTTCTAGTCCCCTTTGAGAATGTGTAATGAGTTAACTCGATTTTTAGCCATGCTAACCAAACAAATTGCGGACTTGGACGTTTGAATTGCTTGGTTCCAGTGGTGCCCCCCTAAAAAATTAGATTTAGACATCGACAATGTTGTCGCCAATGACAATTTGTTGAGTTTTGTATCGTCGTTTGCTTGTTCCAAGCTACCGCCTATGGTTGGTACATCTACTTTGCACAACCAGATCATTCTCATCGCGGAAATGAATGAGCGCGTGTATAAGCCCATTGCCACGCAGCTCACCCGCGCTGGAGCCGTTGTTTGCGTCTCTGAGACGAGGCAGGCTTTACTCAAAGAATGCGACCGTCGTCATCCCCAGTTACTGTTACTGGGCACGCTCCCCCATACCAACAGTCTCGATTTATTTCGGCAATGTCGAGATTTTTGGCAAGATTTACCCGTGGTACTCCTCGCCCACCAACCCCTAGTCAATGATTACTTTCGAGATTGGGCGCTGAAACAGGGGGTGCGAGCGGTACTCAGCAGCTATGTGCAACATCTCGCTCAGTTACAAGCTACGGTCCAAGATATTTTGTTTCCTCTGTTAGAGCCCGTTGCCGCCACGGCCAAGCGCACCATGCCGCCCACCCCAATCCCGGTGGTCACAAATCCAGCTAAGGGTACGGATATTTCCAGGGCCAGGGCCATTATTGCTTTGAATCAAATTAGTGAATTTAGTCAAAAGTATTTTGGGAACCTTGCCATCGGTAATTATTGGCGAAAAGCCCAGCAAACGCTCCAGTCAGAACATCCCCTTTTGGACTGTTGGGTGGTGGATCACTGGGGCAGTTTTGATCCAGAGCAAGGGGCGATCGCCTCTCCCGAACCGCACCTCAGTCAGGCCGAACTACAGAGCCTCAAAGTATGGGTAGCGACCTTTACCCAAGAGTGCGAACGCATTGTTGTAGACTTTGCCCAATTGCTCCGCCAATATGCCCTCAGCGAAGCTGATTGTCGCTTTCTCCTTTAAATTTTTTACCCCCCCCAATCCCCCGTGAATAAAATCTCAATCCAACCCCTCGATAAAACCGTTCCCGTCCAGGGCCAAGAGACCTTGCTTGATGTGCTGCTCCGGGAAGACATGAGTGTCATGCAGGCCTGTGGTGCCCAAGGGCGCTGTGCCACTTGTCATATTTACGTCAAATCTGGGGGAGAAGCCCTCAGCCCGATGAATGACCAAGAACGACTGACCCTCAGTTTTATTGCCACCGCCCAAGCCAATTCTCGACTTGCCTGTCAAACGAAGATCTGTGGTGATGGGGCCGTTATCGAAGTGCCCAGGGGGATGTATATCGGTTCCATGGGCGAGCTCAAATCCCTTGTTGGTACCCGCGCTAATCAAAATATTATTCACCCTTTGACCGGAGAAATTCTCGTCGAAGAAAACAAGTTAATCCTGCGCTCGGCCCTCGAAAAAATGGCCAATATTGATGCGGCTTTAGAAACCAATCTTTTGGATGTGTTCCAACCCTCTTCTGTGTCAAATATTGCCAACTACTTTGATTAGTTTTGGCTTTTCTCGCTTTTTTAAGCTTGTCTTTCTAACTGTTGTGATTGCGATTTATTGATCCTATGGTTTCTTCTGCCCGTTCCCAAACTCTCCCATACCACCGTTCCTGGCAAAAAGCCTGCCACTACAGTCGTCATACCTTCTTTCAGTTTGATCCCACCCAAGGCACCGTAAGCGATCGCCATGGTCAACGGAATCTCCTTACCACGGAAGATTTCATTATTGGGTTACAAAAGGGCCTTGAGCATGAAGTCGGTGAAGCTTCCGGTTGGTTAATGTACCTGATCGGCCAGGAGTGGGGCGTCGAAGATGCGGCCCAATTTAAGGTATGGTTCCAGGATGAGTTCGGCTTGTATTTTAAAGATGCGGCGCTCCGGTTTGCCCTCGAAACCTGGTGGTGGCCCCTGACGGCCCAGGGGTGGGGGAAATGGCAGGTAGATTTGTCTTCGATTAAAGAAGGCTTTTTATTTATTGATCTATTTGACTCGGCGGTGGCAAAAACCCTCGGTGATGTCGGTAAGCCCGTGTGTTTCCTCTATGCGGGGCTATTTGCGGGGTTCTTTTCGAGCTTTTTTGACCGGGCCTTGAGTAGCACCGAAATTCAATGTTATTCCATGGGGAATGATTTTTGCCGGTTCCTAATCGGTTCGGAAAAACGGGTGAAGGCGGCGGAATTTTGGCTGACATCTGGGGCAACGGCAGCGGATATTGAAGCTCGCTTCCAGGCGCTCAAAACGGAAGCGGCACTTGATGCGGTTGGGCGCGAATAAAGCAAAGGCACACTTCGAGGACAAATCACATGGCACAAGATGATTCTCTACTCCGGCGCTGGTTTCCGACTTTTGTGGGACTTTTTGAAAAACTCAAGCCTCCTACGGCAGCTCCTGTCCCTACCCGTGGGGCAACCCCTGCCTCGACCCTCGTCCGGCGATCGCCTCGACCGGATGGCCCTTTTTTTCTCAAGGGGTTTGAGGAAGCAGCTTTTCTCTCCCGGGATGATCTGCTGTTAGCCCTACAGTGGAGTGCGCCGCCTTCCGAATTGGATCAATATGCTGCCACCCTCCAAGGAACTTCGCCAAGGCGATCGCCCGTTGTTGAAACCGAGGAATCTGATACCGACTTTTTCATTCGGGGCCTACAGAATATCGAAACCGTCGATGGCCTCAAAAATTTAGACCTTGTCGCCCTCCTCACCTGGGAAGAGCAAGGTCAAACTCTCCGAGAAGTTGACCCCGATGACTACGACCTACTCGACGATTTGTTAGATGTCGCCGATATTTAGGGCGTTAGGTGGCTAAAACTCCTTGCAAAAATGGAATTATTAAAAAATAAAACAATTTACCGTCCCTTTTCGAGAAAAACCTAGAATTTTTCCAGCGTAAATTTTGCCTACTTTTTTCATCAGGATAAATTTTTATGATCACCCTCTTAGAAACCCTCCTTGAACGTTCCGACGGGGCTTATATCGAACCTCAAGATCTTGATCAAGTCGATCAGACTCTCCAATCCTGGGGCGATCGCCGGATCACCTATCAATTGATCCAAGAGAAAGAAGAAAAAATCGTCGATGAGACCCTCCGGCGCTTCCAAACCGAAAACGAAGTGCTATTGCGCTCGGCCCCGGAGACGGTTCTCAAAAAATGCAAAGGTGACCTCATCTCAGTCCTCCGCAACTGCGCCACAGCGATGCTCCTCCAGGACGAAGAACTCCTCAAAGATCGCTTCCTGTACTGGATGCAAAATATTATGCGGGCCTTGAAAAATCAAAAATACAACAACGAAGTTTACCGCATTATCCAAGAGGTCATCCAAGAAGAACTCCCCGCCCCATACGCCCAACTGATGCTGCCCTATCTCCAAGTCACCCACCAATACCTGAGCGAATAACCATGACTTTGTCCCCTGTCCCTGGGAATTACTTTACCCCCCGCACCTATATCCAATGCCAACCGGAAACGGGCCTTTTAAAAACACGCCACGGAAATCGCCTTTTGGCCGTCCCAGAAGTGTTGCTCCGGAGCATCCATAAAGCCCTACGGGAAGAAACAGGTGAAGCAACCCCTTTCGCCCTCTATACCTTTGGTTTTTGGTGGGGGGGAGCCTTTTACGACCGCTTGAAAACAGAAATTGAAGCATACTACCAACGCACGATCCCCCAGATGAATGCCCTAGAATTTTTGGTGATGATGCGGCAAATTTGGGAAACCCACGGTTTTGGGCATTTAAATTTAGATTTTACCCACCGTGATTTGGGCCTAATCAAGGTACAGGTAGAGGCCTCGATGATGCAGTTGGGTACGGAAATTGGCCTGAAACCAGAACAAACACCGTCCTATCATTTGGAAGCGGGTTTCATTGCAGCTTGGTTTTCCCGTTGGGCTGGGAAAGGCATTCGGGCCTGTGCAGTGGATTTACCAAAGGATGCGGCAACGTTAATGGCGAATCCGCCACAATTTGCCAACTTCTTGGTGGGCTTAGGGCCAAAAATTGAACAGACGGAAATGTGGGTCAAACAAGGTCTTTCTAGCGCCGAGATTATCGAAAAATTTGCAGTGACCGATGCCTAAATTGACGTCGGTTTTGCTAAACCCTGGGCGCTGCGGCCTAAAGCGTTTCTTGGCATGATGGAAGCAAGTTCAACAAGTGTTTTGCTTACATAATCGATATGACAACTGATGTTCTGACCAAACATAATGTTCAAATCCTCGGCAATGCCAGTTCAGATAAAGTACTCCTCTTTGCCCATGGCTTTGGCAGTGATCAAACCAGTTGGCGTTTAGTGGCCCCGGCCTTTGCGGCGGACTACCGTTTGGTGCTTTTTGATTTGCCGGGTTGTGGGCGATCGCAGGCAGACGAAAACGAAACATTACATCACACACGCCTCGAAAGTTACGCCCAGGATATCCTCGACATTTGTGAGGCCCTCGACCTAGAGGAAGTGCAACTAGTTGCCCATTCAGTCAGTAGTATGACCGCCACCCTGGTGGCTCTCAAGCACCCCAATCTCATTACCCGTTTAGTGTTCATCAGTGCCTCACCCCGGTATATCCATGACCAAGATTATGTGGGGAGTTTTGATCAGGCCACAGCCGATGAAATCTTGGCGGAAATGTCCCAGAACTATTTCCAATGGGTACGTAAATATGCGCCATCGATCATGAACACCCCGAAGCAACCATTACTCTCGGCGGAATTTTCAAAAACCCTCCTCCGTCTACGGCCTGATTATGCTTTTTTGACCTTTTCGCTGATCCTCAAATCTGATTATCGTCGCGAGGTGAGCCAACTGAAGCTCCCAACGTTAATTTTGCAAGCCGAGAATGATCCTTTTGTGGCTAAAGCTGTGAGCGAATATCTCCACCAAGCCATTCGCGGGAGTCAACTCCACTGGATTGATGCCAAGGGGCATTTTCCCCAATTGAGTAATCCCCAGGCGGTGATCGCTGCCCTCAAAGATTTTCTCCATTAAACTCACAGCAAAAGGCGATCGCCATCCCATGAAAAATTTGCCACAACGTTAAACAACAGAAAGACTACAGTAGGGGCCTTGATGAGCTGCTTCCTTCGGAGAGACCAATGTTTGGGAGTCAGGATACTGGGCCAAAAACGCGGTGCGCCAATGGATATGTCGTTCCACTTGTTTTGCCAAGCCCAGTAAATGGTGGCGCTGTCTGTCAGAAAGAGTTTGGGGGCGATCATCGATCGCACAGAGAGTACCCAAACAATAACCATCGGCTGTATACAGAGGAACACCCACATAGAAACGAATCTTGGGCGCTTGAACCACGAGGGGGTTGTCCCAAAAACGCTTATCCAGGCTGGCGTCAGGAATTTCAAAAAGCTCAGTATCCTCGATCGCGTGGGCACAAAAAGAAATAACCCTGGAGGTTTCTTCGAGGGTGAAGCCATAGCGTGACTTAAACCACTGGCGATCGCGATCCACCAGAGAGATTGCCGCAATTTTTGTGCCGCAGAGCCGCGCCACCAACCGCGTGATGAGATCAAAGGCTGCTTCCTGGGGGGTATCCAGTAGATAGGTACGGTGTAGTGCCGCAAGACGATGTTCTTCGTTAGTCAGGATTGGAGGAGCAATCATAGAATCCACGGACAATCATTAAAAAATGATGGGGGTATATTGTGGTGTGGCTTAACCAAAAATTAACTTCATCGGAGTGTTTACCCCAATAATGATGAGCAAAAGAATGACATCAGCTACTCAAATTAAATCTTAGCAATAAATAGTACAAGTCATACATATTTCTGACAGTTTTTTGTGTTTAATCTTAACTTCTAAAAAAGGCATGAATCGCCCAAAATCTCTTGGTAGACTAGCTTGGAAGAATTTTGTGACGATTAATAAGATACGCCAAAATGCCGAAAAATCACCTTGGGGACTAGCATTTGAATTGTCTCTTGTCGATTTAGTTTTGGGATATTTCAAGTGATTTTCAGCAAAAACTATGACAGTTTTATTTTGAGTTGAGAGGACAATTTTTAAAACTCATAAAAATCATGCGTCCCCGAATCAATTGAATCTCCATGGCAATTAACGTTACCTTATGAGCCTCTACTTTATCGTTCGCTAGATCACAATGTCTTCTGTCAATATTCTCCTGTGGTATCGCCGTGATCTCCGGCTCCATGACCACCAGCCACTCCAGGAAGCCCTAGCACAACAGGCCCAGATTTTTCCTTTCTACTGTTTTGACCCCCGGGAGTTTGGTTCAATTGGGCTAGATTTTCCAAAAACAGGTGCCTTTCGGGGTCAGTTTCTCCGGGAAGCCATCCAGGATCTCCGGCAAAATCTCCGCGCCAAGGGCAGTGATTTGATTGTGCGCCAGGATATTCCGGAAAAGTTAATCCCTGATTTATGTCAGCAATGGCAGATTGACGCTGTTTATTGGCACAGGGAGGTAACGGCAGAGGAAACCCGCGTTGAACGAAAACTCCGCCAAGCCCTAAAGCAACAGGGAATCATAATCAAAACGTTTTGGGGAACGACCCTCCACGATCCAGGGGATTTGCCTTTTGGGATTAATGAAGTGCCGGAGGTTTTTACGCAATTTCGTAAGGATGTGGAAAAGTATGCGGCGATCGCCTCCCCAGTACCCACACCAACCCAATTGCCCCCCCTCCCCGAAACCCTTGCTCCAGGCGAGATTCCCAGTCTCCAGGATTTGGGTTTGCCGGAACCAACCATTGATCCCCGTGGTGTGCTCCCGTTTAAAGGCGGTGAAACGGCAGGTTTGCAACGACTCCAGGCTTATTTTTGGGCAGGCGATCGCCTCAAGGTTTACAAAGAAACCCGCAATGGTTTGTTAGGAGCCGATTACTCCTCAAAATTTTCACCCTGGCTCGCCCTGGGCTGCCTCTCGGCCCGCTACATTGCCGCCCAAGTCGCCGAATACGAACAAAAACGGATCGCCAACAATTCCACCTACTGGCTGATTTTTGAGCTGCTCTGGCGGGATTATTTCCGCTGGATCTGTGCCAAACATGGCAACCAAATTTTCCAACCCGAAGGTTTACAGGGGGTAAAAATTCCTTGGAAACAAGACCACGAAGCCTTTGAACTGTGGCGGACGGGCCAAACGGGGATTCCCTTCGTCGATGCTAATATGCGCGAACTCCTGCACACGGGCTTTATGTCCAACCGGGGCCGGCAAAATGTTGGTAGCTTTCTGACGAAAAATCTGGGGATTGACTGGCGCTGGGGCGCCGCTTGGTTTGAGTCGCAACTCATTGACTACGACGTGTGCAGCAACTGGGGCAATTGGAACTACACCGCTGGCGTGGGGAATGATGCGCGGGGTTTTCGCTATTTCAACATTCCCAAACAGGCCAAGGATTACGATCCCCAGGGGGACTATGTGCGCCACTGGCTTCCGGAGTTGGCGGCCCTCCCCGGTGAACAGATCCATCAACCCTGGCGTTTACCTGTGCAAGCGTTAGGCGATCGCCAAATTATTTTGGGGGAAACCTACCCGAAACCGATGGTTGATCTACAAACCTCTGTCCAAGAAAACGAACGCATTTACCAAAAAGCCCTGGGTCTGGCCCCTAAGTCCCAATCCCGAAAGCCCCGTAAAAATTTCAAATGCAATCAAGATACTCCCAAAGCCCGTTGGCGGCGTTAGTCAACCTAAAACGGGGCCGTTCAAAAAAACTTTTGCCTCTCCCCTTGCGTTTTAAAAAATCCCCTGTTATATTTGTTAAGGCTTAAGGGCGTTTAGCTCAGCGGTAGAGCGCCTGCCTTACAAGCAGGATGCCACTGGTTCAAATCCAGTAACGCCCATCCTTAAGAAGAATATGCCAAGGTCACCTTCTGGGGTGGCTTTTTATTTTTCCGTGACCCATTAGGCGCAAACGGGGCCTTAACAGGGATTTAAGAAAATTTGTGTTTCCCCACGAACGGCAAACAAACTCCATATTTGTTCGCTTCTGGGGGAGCACCATGGTTAAATGTTAGTGCCGTTGTATAATAAGCGGCGAAATTAATAAAAGCAATTATTTTCGTACCGAGTTTATCTGGGCGATCGCCTTCGGGGTGACAGTGTGGCAAAGCTAAGGTTATTTACACGCCTGAGCCTCGCGAATAAACCGATTCGTCACGAGTTCCCGCCATAGATAACGGATGAGTTTAAAACATAAAATTTGCAGATCCAGAGGAAATTTATGACCAGTCAGACAGACCGTGTAGTTATTATTGGTGTTGCCGGGGACTCCGGCTGCGGAAAATCTACCTTTTTACGCCGGCTTACCGATCTGTTCGGCGAAGAGTTCATGACGGTAATCTGCCTTGATGACTACCATAGCCTTGACCGCAAAGGCCGCAAAGAAGCTGGGGTAACTGCCCTCAATCCCAAGGCCAACAACTTTGATCTCATGGCAGAGCAAATCCGTGATCTAAAGAACGGAAAGGCCATTGATAAGCCCATCTACAACCACGAAACCGGGGAAATTGACCCGCCCGAACGCATTGAACCCAACAAAGTTGTTGTGATCGAAGGGCTACATCCCCTCTACGATGCCCGGGTGCGGGAACTAGTCGATTTCGGCGTATACCTCGACATCAGCGATGAAGTCAAAATCCAGTGGAAGATTCAACGGGACATGGCGGAACGGGGCCACACCTACGAGGATGTTCTCGCTTCAATTAATGCCCGGAAACCGGATTTCAGCGCCTATATCGAACCCCAACGGGAATTCGCCGATGTGGTGATCCAGGTGCTTCCCACTGAACTTGTGGATGACAAAGAAGGGAAATATCTCCGGGTGCGCCTCGTTCAGAAAGAAGGAGTTGCTGGCTTCGAACCGGCCTATCTCTTTGATGAAGGCTCTACGATTAACTGGCGTCCCTGTGGCCGGAAGCTCACCTGTAACTATCCCGGCATCAAGATGTACTATGGCCCCGATAACTACTTCGGCAATGAGGTTTCTGTCCTGGAAGTAGACGGGAAATTCGATAATCTCGAAGAAATGATTTACATCGAAAGCCACCTCAGCAAGACCGGCACCAAGTATTACGGTGAAATGACTGAGCTGCTTCTGAAGCACAAGGACTACCCCGGTTCCGATAACGGTACAGGTCTGTTCCAAGTGCTCGTTGGCCTCAAGATGCGCCAAACCTATGAATATCTCACCACTGGGAAAGGGGCGATCGCCGCAAGCGTATAAGAAAAATCAACACCAATAAGTAGTTGTAGGGGCCTGCCATGGCAAGCCCCTACATTTTTTTATGGCAATGACGATATATGGCGCTTTACATCTGGGATTGCAGATAATTTTGCAGGCCAATTTTCTCGATCAGTCCCAACTGTTGCTCTAACCAGTGGGCATGGTCTTCCTCGGTGTCGGCCAGCATTTGCCGGAGGATATCGCGGGTTTGGTAATCTTGTTCTGTCTCACAAATGGCGATCGCCCCCTTAAGATCTCCAATGACTTTGTACTCATAATCGAGGTCGTTTTGGAGCATCTCAGGCACAGTCTTACCAATGTTCAACCCATCCTGTTGAGACAGATCAGGAGTGCTTTCGAGGAACAAAATCCGCTCAATCAATCGAGATGCATGGCCCGTCTCATCCTGCATCTCGTGGTTAATGCGTTCATAGAGCTTCGTCAGGCCCCAGTCTAGGTACATCCGGGAATGGGTAAAATACTGATCCCGGGCTGCTAGCTCATTGCGCAGCAGCTTGTGGAGTTGTTCTAAAACGTTTTGATTACCTTTCATCGGAATTATCTCAATACTCTAAGTGAATAAAAACATGGCCATAGCGTGGCCCATACCCTTGCCCTATCTACATCATCGACTGTAAATAGTTTTCTAAACCAGAATTTTCGATCAGCCACTGCTGGGACTCGAACCAGTCGATCTGTTCTTCGGTTTCTTCAAGAATTTCGCCCAAAAGATCACGACTGACATAATCTTGTTCTGTCTCACACAATTGAATCGCCGCTAGTAACTCATTGCGGATCGTTGTGGCGGTCGCTAGCTCATTGGCCAACATTTCTGGCACATCTTCACCAATCATCAATTTGCCAAGGCTCTGGAGGTTGGGCAAGGCCTCTAAAAACAAGATCCGTTCAATAAGACTATCGGCCTGCTTCATGGCCTTGATGGAGTACTTATATTCTTGATCATTCAATGTCCCCAAGCCCCAATTCTTGGCCATTCTCGCGTGGAGAAAGAACTGGTTAATTGCAGTCAACTGGGACTTTAAGACTGCATTAAGCTGGGTGTTAATGCCGGATTTTCCTTGCATTTCGCCTTATTTCACTCCAAATCGGCCACCTTTAATCTAAAAGGTGTCATAAATACTTCGGTATGTCTAGCTTAGGGCAGTTCCCGACATTGGGGGGCTTTACTCACAAAATTTTATTTTCTGATCAACTTTAGGAGAAAGAATGAGAATCTATTGCAATAATTTTCAGAATAGGGCATAGTAGGGGATGACAGTTAAATCAAGCATTTTCCCCTTGAGGTCACCATGTACGTTTGCCTTTGCCGTGGCATTACCGAAAAGCAAATCCGCCAAGCTGCGGAACAGCAAAGCTGCTCTATGAAAGAGCTTTCGAGTGTGATGGGCGTCGGAATGGATTGTGGCACTTGCCTAGAATATGCCGCCCAGCTATTGCAGGATCACCATGAGCAAGGCTGTGTGAAGCAACCCTGTACTTCGAGCATTGCCTAAGATAGACAAAATTTTATTTACAAGTCTTTCTGTTTAGATCCTTTTGTTTTAGAGAAGATTTTGGATTTATTAAGGTATTGGATTATTAAAAAACCCAGTTCAGGATCAATGGCGTTTCAAGTGAGAGTGGTCAACCACTGATAACGGGCGACGAATTGGGTAGTAGAAATTAGTTTATGGATAATTTAAGGCGTGGTGGGGTTTTCTCTCGCTGGAGTCGGCGGCGAATTTTACAGACAGGATTAGTCGGTTTGGGAACAGGGGCGATCGCCACCTATGCCTGGCGTAAAAAAAACTCTCTTGCCCAAGCTGAAGTCAAAATTCCTCCGGTGACTTTCGACCAAGACAGCATTACCCGCAATGGCTTTGACTCGATGCAAATTTTGCGGGATTTTGACTATGGGGAAGTGAGCGAAGAAAAGGGGCAACGGGTGCGAGAATTTCACCTAGAAGCCAACAGCAGCACTATTTACCTCAATGCCGCCCTTGAATATGTGAGTTGGAATATTAATCAACGGGTGCCGGGGCCAACCCTGCGGGCAACGGCAGGCGATCGCGTCCGAATTATTTTTCATAATGCCGATGGACACTCGCACACCCTCCACTTTCACGGGACTCACCCCGACACGATGGATGGGGTCAAACCAGTGCGCCATGGTCAAACCACTATCTATGAATTTGACGCAACGCCCTATGGGGTCCACCTGTACCATTGCCACATTGCCCCGGTGACGCGCCACATCGGTAAAGGCTTATTTGGACTTTTTATTATTGATCCCCCCGAACCAAGACCACCCGCTGACGAAATGGTGTTGGTGCTAGGGGGCTACGACATTAATGATGATGAAAAAAACGAATTGTATGCTTTTAACGGTATTCCCAACGTGTTCCGCGATCGCCCTATCCCCATCGTGCAAAATCAACTGGTACGACTTTATGTCTTAAATATGATCGAATTTGATCCGGCGATTACCTTTCATATCCACGCCAACTTTTTTCAGCTTTATCGCACTGGCATGGCCATGACGCCCCACGAAGCAAGCGATGTGGTCACCATGGGCACCGCCGAACGCCACATCCTAGAGTTTGCCTATCCTTTTCCTGGTAAATATATGTTCCATCCCCACCAAGATTACATCGCTGAACATGGTTGCATGGGCTTTTTTGAAGTGCTCCCAGCCGGAGCCTAAATCTCTATTGACAAAGATTAGTAAAACCTTTAGCGTATGGCAACATTAGCTTGAAAATTATTCTTAATTAGTATGAAATCCATAAAGCCCGTTGAATTGTTCCTAACCCTGGGTTTAGCCGTTAGCCTTGGGGCTTGCGGTACTTCTGTCCCAGGCAACGGTGGGGAGGGAGGAGAAAATGCTGCCACGACGGAAGCCGTAGAACAGAATAGTGCTGACCATGGCGGCGAAGGCGGAGAGGGTGGTGAAGGGGGCGAAGGTGCCAGCTCCGGCAATCCCGATGAAGACTATGCCACGACCCTCTCGTTAATGTTGGGTCATTTGATGGTGGCAGAGGAACTGATTGCGGCGGAGGAATATGAACAGGCAGAACCGCATATTGGCCACCCTGTGGAAGAATTGTATGGTGCCATTGAGGGTCAGTTAGGCGATCGCGGCGTAGCCGATTTTAAAGATGTCCTCAACAGTGCCCATGATTTGATTAAGACAGCACCGGAATCTCCCGAATTACAAACCCAACTCGACGCTTCCATTGAGGCCATTGATACAGCCCTTGCGGCTTTGGGCGAAGCAGAATTGCAGTCCCCTGAATTTGTCCTTGGGGTCATGAATAATCTCCTCCAGGTGGCTGGGGAAGAATATGCGGCGGCGATCGCCAATAATCAGATCGTCGAAGCGGTGGAATACCAAGATTCCCGTGGTTTCGTTTTCCATAGCGAGATGCTTTATGAACAAGTTGCGGATCAACTCAGCCCGGAGACTAGAGAGGCGATCGCCACGGCTTTAGCCGATCTTAAAACCGCTTGGCCCACGGTGGAACCACCCCAAACCCCCGTGAAAACGCCCCAGGAAGTATTGAGTCGTATTGTTGAGATTGAAGCCGCCAGCAACAGCTAATCCCCAGCTTCTGTGAATATCATTGACAGTGACCCCGGTAAAACTGGGGTTTTTTAGATTTTTTGGTAAGACAAATGTTCTTTAAAATTCCCCAGGTGTTGACAACAGAGGCCCTCGAAAAAATAACCACAACCTTGACCGAAGCCGAATTTGTCGATGGCAAACTTACGGCAGGTTGGTATGCCAAACTGGTCAAAGAAAATCAACAATTGACCAAGGCAACCCCCACGGCCCAAGCTCTAGAAGAGCAAGTGCGCCAAGCCCTCCAGAACAATGCCCTGTTTCAAACGGCGATCCGTCCCAAAACTGTCCACACCCTGCTATTTAGCCGTTACAGCCCCGGCATGGCCTATGGTCGCCACACCGACAATGCCCTGATGAATGGGATGCGCTCAGACGTTTCATTTACCCTGTTTCTCAATGAACCTAGTGACTATGAAGGGGGAGAGCTAGTCATCGAAGGGGCAGATTCTGAACAAAGCTATAAACTGCCTGCTGGAACGGCGATCGCCTATCCTTCTACCTCGTTACATCGGGTGAATGTAGTGACAAAAGGAACGCGCTTGGTGGCGGTGGGTTGGGTACAAAGTTGGATTCGCGATGCCCAAAAGCGGGAAATTGTATTTGATCTCGATGTCAGTCGCCGTAGCCTCTTTGCCCAAAGTGGTAAAACCACAGAATTTGATCTCCTCTCGAAAAGCGTGGCGAATCTCCTGCGGCTCTGGAGTGAGTAAACAAACTCATCCAAGATTTTATTGAAAATAAGTATCAACACTATTGACGAGCTGTCCAAGTATCGATACACTTTATCTAGTCTAAATAAGAATTATTTTCATTAAAATATCCCATGAAAATTGTCCACTCCTGCGGTACGACCGATATTACCCAGCAGCTCCGCCAAGATAGCCAAGCCCCAGAGCAAGCCCAAGGTAGACAGCCCCACACGGCTCCTGATCTTGCCCAATATTATTTAGCGACCCTCAGTTTAGACCATGCTTTAGCGGAGTCCTGAGGTTAGACCAGATATTTCGTTAAAACCACTTTATTTTCTCGGTATAAAAAAATGATTGATTTCTTTTATTTTATGTTTGCGGCTTGCCTCGGTTTTTCGCCAGTTGATGCGGAATCACCCCGCTAGCATTCTTGCTAACTAGACTCCATAAAAATAACGACTTACTCTCACTTGATCACCCTTGTTTAGGGGTAGGGTGCAGTTTATCTCAGACTGGGAGTGGTGTGGGCGATCGCCTGGGCATCGGCAAAAATAGCCGCCGCAACCTGGGGTTGGGCCTGGCTTTCAAGGAGATGGCCGAGTTGATTGAGCACCGTAACTTGGGTCTGTACATCCTGGCGATCGCGGGCCAGATGGAGTTGTTGACGCAGGACGGTTTCTGCTGCCTGGAGATTATCTTGAGTCAAATAGGTATCAGCTAAGGCTGTGAGGGTTAAATTCAGCTGATCCCAAGTGCGAAACTGTCGATAAATCGCCTCGGCCCGGTGCCAGTGAAGCAGTGCTGTTTCTAGGTTGCCTTCGCTGTGGGCCTGGCGAGCAAGTTCAAAATGACGATCCGCATCTTTACGCTGGAGTAATTTTTGTTCGGCGTTTTGTTTGCGCCCCTGACCAAAGGCTGGTACTGTCCCTAAAACCCCTACGGTACCTAAACTTAAGAGTAAGCAGAGAGTCAGCCAAAAGGGGAAGGTTACAGTCCGGGAAGGAGCGGGCGATCGCATAAAAAATTAAACCCAAAAAACAGCGCGCTAAAAAACCAAAGTCCTTCCATCTTAGCGGTAAATCTCGATCATCTTGCCGAGATGAAAAAGAGGTAAAGAAATTGACTTTCCTTACCCCAGGCGTTGTGTAGATTGGCCGTTCAGCGGTTAATGCCGTTGGAAAATGAAATGATATTACGAAAAACCCTGACCACGATTTTTGGAGGGCATGCAGAAACAGTTTTCTATCTGTTGTCGCAACGTTGCCTCATCTAAATCTTGCCCGATCAGCACCAACTGATTTTTTTCGTTTCCCCAGGTTTCCATTCCGAATCATCGATCGTAAACCGCTTTCCACTCAGGTGAAACACATGGCGCAGCGGGCTTTCATCAAACCACAGAATTCCCTTCGCCCGGAACACATTCACGGGTAACTGATTATCTAGGAAATATTGAAACTTGCGAATTGCAAAAGGTTTGTCACTTTGGAAAGAAATTGACGTAAATCCATCGTTTTCTAAATGGTTTGAGTGGTGATGATGGTGTTCGTGGTCGTGGTCATGGTCGCACTCTGGGGTGCAAACATGGTCATGATCGTGGTGGTCATGGTTATGCCCATGGTCGTGGTCGTGGTGATCGTGGCTGTGGTGGTGATGTACATGGGTATCTGCCGCATCAAAATACTTATCCGACTCAAACAGGCCCACACTGAGTAGCAACGGCAATGGCACTTCAGACTTTTGGGTGCGCAGGAGTCTAGCCCCTTCTTTAATGTCGCGAATTCTGACTTCTAGGGCGTCAACGTCTGACTCCTCAACCAAATCCGTTTTATTCAACACGATGATGTCACCGTAGGCGATTTGGCTGTAGGCCGCTTCACTATTAAACAAATCCAAGCTAAAGTTGGCACAATCCACCATGGTCACAATGGAATCTAGGCGGGTTAGGTCTCGTAACTCTGTCCCCAGGAAGGTCAAGGCCACAGGTAATGGATCTGCCAGCCCCGTTGTTTCAACGACGAGATAATCAATTTTGTCACCCCGATCAAGGATTTTATGCACCGCATTCACCAGATCTTCATTGATGGTGCAGCAGACACAGCCATTGCTGAGTTCTACCATGTTGTCTTCGGTGGTGACAATTAGCTCATTATCAATGCCGATTTCCCCAAATTCGTTTACAAGGACAGCAGTTTTAAGTCCCTCTTGGTTGCTGAGGATGTGGTTTAGTAGTGTCGTTTTGCCGCTGCCGAGAAATCCGGTGATAATCGTTACGGGAAGGCCACTTTTACTGGCATCTAAGGTATCGGCACCTGGAGCTTGGCTACTGACTGTGGGCATAATATTTTTCACTTTCAATTAGAAAACAACTTCTTCTTATCTTACACAGTATTTTTGGCGTCTAGAGTCGGGGCGATGCTTCGGGAAAAGTTAGGAATGCGCAGATGTGAAAGCCACGGTCAACTTGGAAAAAATGCGTCAGAGGAGAAGGGCGATATTGACCATGGCGATCGCCAAAATTAAGCGACATTGGCAAACCTATCTGACGGAATTTGGGCCAGGGATTGAAATGTGGGTTTAGCAAAATAAAAGCCTTGGAAAAGGTTAATACCCAGCCCTTGGAGGGTGGTTAATTCTGCTTGGGTTTCAATGCCTTCGGCAATAACCAGACTTGAGAGTTCCCCGGCAACTTGTAGTACACCTTTGACGATCGCTTGCCGCACTTTATCTTGGTCAATGCCGCGAATTAAGGCCATGTCGAGTTTGATCAAATCAGTCTGAATTTCTGATAGAAGATTCAACCCAGCATAGCCTGCCCCAAAATCATCAATGGCTGTTTTAAAACCACGAGCCCGATAATATTCAACGATTTTTCGGAGGTGGACTAAATCTGTGATTTGTTCACTTTCGGTAATCTCAAAAATAATTTGCTCAATGGGAAATCCATAGGTTTCCGCCGCTTCTAGGGTTGTGCGAATGCAGCGTTCTGGTTCATAAACGGCATTGGGTAAGAAATTAATACTCAAAAAACAGGGAATATGCAGTTCTGCGGCAAGGCGAATCGCTGTGGTGCGACAGGACTGGTCAAATAAGTAGCGGTTGCTGTCGTTAATGTGTTGAAAAATTGCTTGGGCTGACTCATTATTTAAACCCCGCACCAGGGCTTCATGGGCAAAAATTGTTTGGGTTTCTAGGTTGACAATGGGTTGAAAGGCCATTGTGAATTCGAAATCGAGTTTATTTCGATTCGTGCATTCTCTACATTCCATGGTGCACCTAATTTGTAGGGTCTCTTAACTATCTTGGCGATGATCAATATTGAACATCAACATATTCAGCGGTTAGGGTTTGTTTCCATGAAGATCAATATTTATCCATAAAAAATCGCCTCTCTTGGATCTTAGTTCAAAAAAGGCGATCGCCAAATTGACGTCGGTTAAACGAAAGGTTTAGATACCGAGGCGTTGGTAGACCTGATCGAGGTGACGCAGTTGGAATTGTGGGTCAAAGCAGGCTGCAATCTCCTCACCAGAGAGGTGTTGGGTGATTTCCGCATCTTGCTCGACGTTGGCGCGGAAGTTCCCGCCTTCAGTGTTCCAGGCGGTGTGGGCGCAACCTTGCACAAGGCGGTAGGCATCCTCACGGGTCAAGCCTTTCTCGACGAGGGCCAGCAGTACCCGCTGACTGAAAATCACGCCGCCATAGACGTTCATGTTACGTTTCATGTTCTCTGGGTACACCAAAAGATTCTTCACGAGGCTAATGGTTTCCCGCAGCATAAAATGCACGAGGATGCAGCTATCGGGCACGGCGACCCGCTCGACGGAACTGTGGGAAATGTCCCGCTCATGCCAGAGGGCAACGTTTTCGAGGGCGGCCATCGCATTCCCCCGCACCAAGCGTGCCATCCCGGTTAAGCGTTCAGAACGGATTGGGTTGCGTTTGTGGGGCATTGCCGAAGAGCCTTTTTGACCCTTGGAGAAATATTCTTCGACTTCTAATACATCGGTGCGTTGGAGGTTGCGAATTTCTACGGCAAAGCGTTCGATGCTGGCGGCTAACACGGCCAGTTGGTTCATGTAGTTAGCGTGGCGATCGCGGGAAATCACCTGGGTCGAAGCAGTATCGGGATCCAGGCCGAGTTTTTGACAAGCTAAAGCTTCAACGCGGGGTTCAATGTTCGCATAGGTTCCCACAGCGCCAGAGATTTGTCCCACGGCAATTTCTTTGCGCACAGCGACTAGGCGATCGCGGTTCCGGAGCATTTCCGCCAGCCAACCCGCCAGCTTAAACCCAAAGGTCATCGGTTCGGCGTGGATGCCGTGGGAACGACCCACCATGACGGTGTAGCGGTGTTGTTGGGCTTGGTAGCGAATCGCTTGAATCAGTTCTTCGACACAGGCCAGGATCAGATCGAGGCTATCCACCATCTGCAGAGCAAGGGCCGTATCCAGAACATCGGAACTGGTCATGCCGAGGTGAATATAACGCCCCGCATCGCCGACATATTCATTGACGTTGGTGAGAAAGGCAATCACATCATGGCGCACTTCTTTCTCAATTTCTAAAACCCGCGCTTCGTCGAACTGGGCTTTGGCTTTGATTTCTTCTACGGCTTCTGTGGGGATATACCCTAACTCTGCTTGCGCTTCACAGACGGCAACTTCGACTTTCAGCCAGGCCTTGAGTTTTGCTTCATTTGTCCAGAGATTCCCCATTTCGGGGAGGGTATAACGTTCAATCACGAGATGTGCCGCAGAATACAACCTAGCTATTTTACAAGGGGTTGTTCAAATTTTGGCAATGTTTTTACGGGGGTTTACGGGGGAAGCGATCGCCTTTGGGACAGAAGTCTCTCGTCGGCATTGCCCTAAAGTTCGGTTCAGACCATAAAGCGCCATCAAGCTCAAGATATGTACAGTTTCCGGCCTGCCCCCAAAGGAGGGAGTTAAGCTAAAAATAGCCGATGTTGTTCTAAATTATCGTTGGCGATCGCCGAGGGGTTTGTACCATGACAAACAAACTATTCACCACAGAAATCACCACGGGCGACATCACCCTCACCAGTAATGTGACCAGTGTGACGGCACGGGCCAATCGCATCTCTCGCGTGGAAGAAAAACGAGACGATCCCCGCAAAAACCCTGCTGCTATCTACATTGACCTAAGCGTTGATCACCCAGAAAAATTCCATGATGTCCTCGAAGCTACCGAAGCCGTTGATCTAGCCCTGAGCCTCAATGATGCGGTGGAAATGGGCCTATTGATGGTGGCCATGGGCCTAGAGCATAAAACCGATGCGCAAATTAAGCAGGTACTCGACCGTCTGGCGGATTTAATTGAACAGTACCGTTAGCCAAAGGTCTTTAATGTTTATGCCTTAGCGGTTATTGAAAAAGTCCCAGATGATGCGGGGGAGTTCAATAATCTGTGTAATCACCTGCCCCGACTGAATCCCGAAGACCAGTTGCAACACCAGCACAATGGCCGCAATGGTCACAGCGGTTTGCACGCTGGTTTTCACGATTTTGATAAACGCGGTAAAAACTAACCAAGAAATAATTAAAGCGGCGACGATCACAATAATTTCGATCGGCATCGGTGCTCACTCTCCACAAGGTGCGATTTGGCCTGGCCTTATCCTAGGGCAAAAGGGGAAAAGATTATTGGGGAAGCTGTTTCACCTCAGCAAGCCAGCGGTCTTCGTCGGAACTATCTTTGGCGATCGCCAGATAACTATGTTCGGTGCGATCAACGATCAAAATTTTGTCGCCCCGTCGGGGAATCACTTCGGCCCAGTGGGGTAAACTTACTGGGACAGTCATCAGGTTCCGAGCCGAATCGTACACATCCGCTTGGCCAATTTTGCCAGCGACATAGTGGGGGAGAGTTTTAGAAGACACAATCCCCAGGCACCCAATCAAGCGATCGCTGCTGACATCTTCCCCAAAGGCGGCAAACACTTTCCCCAGCGGGTAAGCCAACAGTTTCCCGATCCAAAAGGCGATCGCCCCACTACCAAAAAAGACCGCAATCCCCAAAAATCCCGTCGGTGTCCTTAGGCCCACGTTGAACATCCATCCCAACAGACCCCACAGACTGAGATCTGTGGCCAAAAGCAACATCAATGGCGCTTGCCCAAAGCCAAACCAAGACAACACGGACCAAAGACCAAACCCTTCGCCCTCAACCTCGGTATCTCCATCGAGATCACCATCAACGTCGGCCTCTAAGTCCATATCGGCGTCGATGTCCGCATCAAAATCGGCTTCCATATCGAGGTCATCGTCCCCACCCCCAGAGAAAATGACAAACAAATACAACAGGATGCCACTCCCCAGGAGCACCCAGTAGCCTAAGTTTGACGCATCAAAAATCATGGACGCACCGTATCCGGGACAGAGTAAAAAATTCGCACGGGTCGCCCCCCAAATCTAGGAATTTTTTTGGCGATCGCCACCACCATAATCTAGCTCTAGACTTATTTCCCAAATTTTTGTTGCGCGCGCATCACCAGTTCCGCCGTAATTTCTTCGACTTCTTCTTCACGGGCAAGTTCCTCGATGGTTTGTCGCGCCTGGGAACGGGCATAGAAAGGAATATTTTTGTATTTGGTTTTCGCTTCTTCCGTCCAGGGGATTTCGTCAGGAAAATTAGGATAAGTCATCGTTTCAGTACCTTAGGGGGAGTTTTCTGAATCATAGCAAGGATTTCCGGGGGTTAAAAGCGCGGTTTCGTTAAATTTCTTGATATTTTTTTAGTGCAAATGTTTTTATACTCAAAGTGAATCTCAATTCACCCACCATTAATTTTCTACCGTAGGGCTGAGGAAAGTATTTTCACAATTAACAACGAATGAGATTAATCTTGTATGGAAGGGTTTGGTAAATGTATAGTTACTTCTACTAGACTCTCTTTGTAATCTTTTCCAGATTTTGATTTTGTCGTCAGGAGGAAATAAAAATGTCAAAAGTATTTGATGAATTTATTGGAGGTGCAGTTAGAAATAACTATGGGATATTAACTCCAGTAGGTTTTGGAAAAAGAACAAAGCTTATTCTATCAGAGGATAGATTAGTTGAAATTACAAAAAGACTGATCACAACACGATACTGTGAAATACGTCTAACCCGTATAGAGTCAGCCGAAATCATAGAACAAGGGATAGTTTGGTTTCCTATATTGGCATTGTTTACTTGCTGGTTTTCTCTTTTGGCTTTCTCAGAAAGTAACGCTGTAGGAATACTTTTGTTACTTATAAGTATTGTCCTTTTGGGTCTGTACTTTTTTATTAAAAATAAGTATTTAGTTTTTATAGTAGTAATAACATTATATCTGTACAAGTTTTCAAGAAGAAAAAATTATCAGTTGCTTCTAATTTTATAGAAAAAGTACTTCAACAAGCTGATTTTGTTTCTGGAGCAAACAAGAATGGAGCTAAACAAGCGAAGTAAAAAGATGTCTGAGAATATAAGAGGTATGACAATCACATTTAAGATAACTTTGTGTACTCTTCGTACTATATTCATGATCTCAACTCAGATGGCAATACCAATAAAACTCACTAAACCTCCTCTTTATTGCTTATCGTCTTGTTGATAATGGTGTGTATGGTGTGTAGATTCCTTGTTTTTTTGCCGTTGACTAATTGATATGATTTGTGAATATGCCACTTCTAACGTAATTTCTGAAATGTTAAATCCTTCTAAGCTATAGCCGTCTTCTTGATCTGTCATTTGATAATATTCAACCACCGTTGCAGTGTCGCCCCGACGTAGGTTGTATTCAGGGAAGTCTTGGGATAGGACAACTTGACTAAAAAGGGGATAATGTTTGTGCATAATTATTATTCTCCTTTGTTTAGAATTAAAAATTTTCTGATGCCAATAGATCTAAAAGCTGGTTTTCATTCAGTTCTTGAATCCCCAATTGTCGGGCTTTGTCTAGTTTAGATCCGGCATTTTCGCCTGCCACAAGATAGTCAGTATTTTTGCTGACAGAACTCGTGACTTTGCCGCCGGCTGCTTTGATTTTTTCGGCAGCTTCAGTGCGTTTGAGGGTCGGTAATGTCCCTGTGATCACAAAGGTTTTACCGGAAATCTGATGATTGGCTTGGGTTTGGGCCGTCTGGGTTTGGGCAAAGGTCAAGCCCGCTTGTTGTAGCTTTTCGATCAACTGTTGATTCGCATCCACCCGGAACCAATCGACGACGGATTGGGCAATTTCTTCGCCAATGCCATAAACCCCCTGTAATTGGGCGAAGCTGGCTTTTTGGAGTTGGTCTAAAGTTGGGAAGTTTTGCGCCAAAATTTCTGCATTGACTTTCCCCACAAAACGAATCCCCAGACCATACAAAACACGGGCATAGTCTTGAGCTTTTGAGTGGGCGATCGCCTGGATCAAATTTGCCGCTGACTTTTGCCCCATACGGGGGAGAGACTGCAACTGTTCGCTGGTTAGGTCATAAATGTCGGCGATGGATTGCACCAGACCATGCTCAATCAAAAGAATCACATTTTTTTCGCCTAAACCCTGGATATCGAGGGCGTCGCGGCCAGCCCAATGGACGAGGGAACCCCGCAAAATCGCCGGACAAGAACTATTCACACAACGGGCGACGGCTTCCCCAGGGGGACGTACTAAGGCTGAGTTGCATTCAGGACAATGGCTTGGAAATTCGTAAGGAATAGTTGCTTCTGGGCGTAAATCAACTAAAACTCGCAAAACTTCCGGAATAATTTCCCCTGCTTTGCGAATGACGACCGTATCACCGATTCTAAGATCTAATTCTTTAATGCGGTCTTCGTTGTGGAGGGTGGCCCGTTGTACCGTTGTTCCTGCCAGTTGCACCGGTTCCATGACGGCCATGGGAGTGACAGCGCCCGTTCTGCCCACGTTGACGATGATGTCTTTGACGGTGGTGGGGGCTTCCTCGGCGGCATATTTCAAGGCGATCGCCCAGCGGGGAAATTTTTGGGTGAAGCCCAACTCAGCCTGGAGGGAAAAGTCATTGAGTTTAACGACAACTCCATCGGTCAGGTAAGGGAGTTTTTTGCGGCCTTCATCCCATTTTTCAAAATAATTTTTTACGGCAGTTAAATTAGGGCAAAGCTCACGGTTTGGATTGACCCGAAACCCCATTTTTTTAAAAATTCGAGGGCCTCCCATTGGCTATTTAACTGAGGGGAATTATGCGATTCTGGGAGGTGGAGGGTGTAGGCAAAAAAGTCTAACTTCCGGGCCGCAACAATCCGGGAATCAAGTTGTCGTAGGGTGCCAGCGGCGGCATTTCGCGGATTAGCAAATAGATTTTCGCCCGCTTTTTCCCGCTCTTGGTTAATCTTTTCAAAGGTCTCTAGGGGTAAAAAGGCTTCCCCCCGCACCTCCACTAAAGAGGGCGGATTATCGAGGTTTAAACGCAAGGGAATGGTGCGAATGGTACGCAGATTTTGGGTGATTTCTTCGCCTGTCACACCGTCGCCCCTGGTGGCTCCGCGCACTAAAATCCCGTTTTCGTAGGTTAAGGCGATCGCCGAGCCATCGATTTTGAGTTCGCACACATAACCGGAGTGGCTGGGGATTTCTCCGGCCAACGCCCGCTGCCACCGTTGTTCCCACCGGGTGAGTTCCCCAAAGTCAAAGGCATTTTCCAGACTGTAGAGGGGAATATTGTGCTTGACGCTGGTGAATTGGGTGGCGGGCTGGTCGCCGATCCGTTGGCTAGGACTGTCGGGGGTAATGAGTTCGGGATATTCTGTTTCCAGGGCCACCAGTTCCCGATAGAGCTGATCATAGACAGCATCCTCCATGAACGGCGCATCGAGGACATAGTAAGCATAGGACGCTTTTTGCAGTTGCGATCGCAGTTGGGCCAGGCGGGTTTGGGGGGCGTCGGACATGGGTTTGGGGGAAAGATTTTCAAGCCGCCATTATAGGCGATCGCCCCAGGGAAATTATTCCGTTGCCTCTGCTTCTGGATCGGTTTCAGTGGGGACGGCTTCGAGGGCCTTGAGATCTGCGGCACTGAGCACGGCCATTTCCTTAATTTGGTCTTTGTAGGTGGCGGGGGCAAGGTTGATCGCGGTCATGAAAAAGGGTTTGGCGGCGGCTTCATTCCCTTGATTTTTTAAGACCATGGCCTTGGCGAGGACTGGCCGAAAGTCTGTTTTATTCACCGTGGCGGCTTGGTCATAGATGGCGATCGCCTCCCCGAAGCGTTTTTGGGCGACGTAAATTTGCCCCAACATCAGTTGAATAGACGTCACCTTTTCTGGATCAATTTCAATGGTTTCGTCTTCTGTTAATTGCCCCATGTCCTTGAGGGTGGTTTGGAGCAGTTCGATTGCCCCCTCTGGCCGATTTTGCACCAGGAGCAGATCCACCATGCCCTGGAGAGCGTTGATGTGGGTCGGATCTGTCAACAGCACTTTTTTGTAAGTGGCCGCCGCTCCTTCGTAATCCTTGGCCTCCTGTTCCACCTGGCCCAGCAGGACGAGGTAATCGGGATTATCACTGTGGATTTGCGCCAGACCATCGAGGGCAGTGGCCGTTTTTTCTAAATCATTAAGCTTGAGGCTGGTATCCAAGAGACCCCGCAGCGCTTTTTCGTTATTGGGTTCTTTTTCTAACCAGATTTCATAACTTTGTTGGTCTTTTTCGAGGAGGGCGATCGCCGGATCAGGAGTTGTTTCGGGTTGCACCTTTGCCGCCGCTGCCGTCTGCCGGGCCAACATCCACTGGTCGAAGCGGGGCATCACCAAAAGTCCCCCAGCCAACAGAAACAGAAGCCCAGAAAGACCATAGACCCAGGGACGGGGACGATAGTATTTTTCGATGATGTGACTCGCCATGGCTATAGATAGTGGGGAAAACTAGAGGGATAAAAACCAGACCCAAAAGACCGAAAAAGTCAGAAGGTTGGCAAAATTTTATCTAAATTTTACTGATTTATCACCTCTGACACCCCATTGAGTACAATAGGCAGGCGCTAAACGTCTTCGTCCGTCCTATATGATCGAAGGCAGAATGCTAATTTTTATCGTGATGGCGATCGCCTACCGATGATGTTGATGTCTGATAGTTGACTATCTGGTATCGAAAACGATCTGTATTTTTTGTTAGCCCACCTAGAAAGCATTGGATAAGCCCGTGTCTGAATCTAACCATCATCTATCGTCTCCACCAGCGCCGAATCCCCATGAGGACCAGACGACCTCCCAAAAACTACGGCAACATCCCATTCCCCCCGCGAGCCATCCCCGTCAATATCGGGCCATTGGCATTGTGCGTGGCAAATATACCCCCGAAGATCCAGAGCAAATTAGTAAGGGGGCGATCGCCACAGCAGATGGCACCATCGAAGCCGTTTTATTGGGTCGTGTGATTAGCCTGATCAAAAATCACATTGACCTCAACCAAGAGCACGTTTGGGTTGTGTATCCCCGCACCCGCCAGGATGATAACCATCTCCACCTCCAGATTCTCGGCATTTGGGAGCCCGAAAACCTTGATGATCCAGAGGCCCTCACGGAGTCTATTCCCACCAGTGACCAAGTCGAAGACGGCTATTTTTCCATTCGCGGCCAGGTGGTTTTCTATGATGCCGAATCCAAAAAAGTCATCGTTAAAATTCGCCAATCCCCGAAGAAGCAAGGGGACAAGCCCAAGTTTTTCAAGATTCAATTGATCGGTGCCTTGCCGGATCGCCCCGTTAACCATTTCTACGATCTCCAGGCGAAGCTCCTCGATAATATGCTGATGATTCAAACCTGCGAAGATATTGGCTATATCAGCAGTCGTCGCAAAGGCCCCAAACCAGGCGGAAAACCCTTTAACCGCGACAAGAGCAAGCCCAGACCCGTCGCCGATCATCACGCCAGTGACAGCCATGGAGCAACTGCCAGAGCGAGACCGGTGCCTCGACCCAAACCAAAGGATAGTGAGGGCTAAATCACGGTCGTTTTTAGGCTAACTTCCAGTTTCCCCCTTTGATGAAGAAAAGTCATTGGGGGTTCTTTGTTGGCTGAGTTTGGCTAGGGTATCAAAGGCGAATTTTTGTACCAAGATTTCTAGGGCCCGGGCGATCGCCGTTGCCTGGGGCGGCAGTTGGTCAATGAGGGCTTTGAGGTGCTGGGCCCTAGCCGCGATCGCCGCTTGGTGAAAGGCCGTTAACCATTCCGTTGAAAAGTTTCGGAGCATTTCTGGTGTTAAAGTGGGCAGCTTTTCGTCCCGTACTTGGGGAGGATAAAGGGTCAGATGCATCAGGTTGGCTGGGGTCGCACTGGTTAATTCAAAGGAAAAACAAGAACCGACTCCCGGCTGGCTACTGACAACGATTTCACCGCCCATGAGGTTGACAAATTTTTGACTGAGAGCCAAGCCCAAACCACTGCCTTGGCCCATGCGATCGCCCGCTTCTAATTTCACAAAATTATCAAAGAGTCTGGTGAAATCTGTTTCGGCAATGCCAATCCCTGTATCCGTGACGCTAAACCGGAGACGGAGGGGATTTTGCGCTAGGGTTTTGACCGTCAGTTGAACGCAGCCACTGTCGGTAAATTTGAGGGCGTTATTCAAAAGATGGAGCAGCACGGAGTGGAGTTTTGCTTGGTCGGCGTTGATATAGCGGGGCACCTGTTCGTCCCAATGGATATCAAGCTGGATATTTTTGTGCTGGATTTCAAGGGCATACATTTGGGCGAGATCATCCAGGAGATCATGGAGATTAAACAGGTTGGGGTTTAGTTGTAGGGTGCCCTTTTCAAATTTCGCCAAGTTGAGAATATCGTTGAGCAACGCAAGGAGGTGCTTCCCCGACCGATGAATGATGCTGAGGTATTCCTGGTGATCCGTCGAGAGGTCTGGCGATCGCTCCATAATTTGAGTAAAGCCTAAGACCGCATTCAGGGGCGTTCTCAGTTCGTGGCTCATGCTTGTGAGGAACTGATTTTTGGCATGGTTCGCAGCCTCCGCTAATTCCTTCGCCAGTTCGAGTTGTTTATTGGCCTGCTGCCGCTGGTAATAGTTGTAGATTAAGTTCCCGGCGATCGCCAAAATATCCGCATCTTCCTTTGACCACAGCAGATGATCTGCCGCTGTCGAAGAACACTCAATATAGCCCCAGGGTTGACCCTCTGCATCCTGGATCGGAATCCACAACACCGCTTTAACTCCTAAGTGATCTAGAAATGTCTGTTCAGCAATCGCCGTTGGAGGTAGGGGAATCTTTCGATTGAGCAAGATCATTTTTTGTTCCTGCCAATGTTCTAACCACCACGGATAGGGACTTAGATCAATTTGTTGTAGATCTTCCAACCAGAGATGTGCTGCTGCACTCCAAGCAACGAGGCGTTCGACGGTGGTGTGATCGGATTGACCGAGCATAATCGACATTCGATCTGCTTGGAAAGTTTGACCCAAGCGGGCCAGTAACGCCTCTAAATCAAGATCTGCTTCAACGACCATCAGGTGGGAAATATCAGCTAGCACGGTTTCGAGCTTTAGACGATGGCGGAGCACCTCATCAAAGTTTTTTCGCTCCGTAATATCTAGGGCAAAACCATCAATAACCAGGTCACCACCATCGACCGCATGGATATTAAAGGAGCAGTCATAGAACCAGCGCCAATTTCCGGCAGCATCCCGGATCTGATACTCCAGCTCAAAGTTTTTGCCGGCTTGTAAGGTTTGGAGGACTTGATCGACATCGACGAGATCTTCTGGGTGGATCGATTGGTGCCACAGTTCTGGGTGGTCTAGTAAATGTTGCTCTTCATAACCAAGGATCTGTTGCACCTGGGAGGAATAAAATAAACCACCGCGTTGGGGTGAATATTGGTAGATGATCGCGGGAATGCCATCAACCATTTTTTGATAGCGATCCTGGCTCTCGGCGAGGGCGATCGCCGCCTGTTTGTATTCACTAATGTCTTCGATAATGGTCAAAAGATATTCTGGTTGGCCTTGGTCATCGTAAATATAAGAGCAAATCACCTTAACCCAAATGAAATGTCCCAGGCGGTGACGGTAACGCTTTTCTAAAACAGCACTGGCAGCTTGGCGGCGGTCGAGCTTTGCCCGTGCCTCATGACAGATACAAATATCTTCAGGATGGGTAAGTTCTTGCCAGGTAAACTGCTGTAATTCTGCTTCACTGTAGCCACAGATCTCACAGAAGGCTTGATTGACCAAAGAGAAATGATTGGTGCGGTCAATTTGCACAATCCCCAGGGCGGCCTGGTCGAAGATTGTCCGTAGGCGTGCTTCCTGGGACTGTAGTTTGAGTTCTGCTTCTTTGCGTTCGGTAACATCGGTCATGACCCCCACATGGCGCAACAGTTGCTGAGTGCTTGGGTCGTAGATTTTGAAAGAGCGGGCATAGATCCAACGCACAACCCCATCGGGGCGGATAATCCGGTATTCTTCATCGAAGTTTTGGCCCTGCTGCATCTGGGCGATCGCCCGTTGGATTTGCCCTTCGTGGTCTGGGTGTACTGCTGCTAGCCAAGATGTGCCGTCATCAAGGAGACTTTGACAGCTAAGGCCCCAAATTTTTTCGTAATTCGGACTGACATAAATCACTTCGGTGGGGTCAGGGGAATTGATCCAGAACGCTTCGTCGATATGCTCAACCAGTTCACGGAAGCGCGTTTCACTTTTTTGCAGGGCATTGAGGGTCTGTTTGATCGTCGTAATGTCTTGAATAGTGCCAGCAAAGCCATAGACATTACCCTGGGCATCTTGGAGGGAATTTGCATATTCCATCACAATTTTTTCACGACCCTGGGCAGTGATGATTCGGTATTCAAAGCCCTTGATGCTTTGTCTTGCTTCTAATTTTTTGATGTTGTTTTTAATATGGGGATGATCATCAGGGTGTACCATCGCCATGAATTGGTCAAAAGTTGGGGCGATCGCCTGGGGTTCTAGGTCAAAGATGCGATACACTTCGTCAGACCAAATGAGGTCATCGCTTGTCAGGTGTTGCTCCCAGCTCCCAATGTGGGCGATCGTCTGGGCCTTCTCTAAATGGGCTTCACTGGCGGCCAGGGCATTGAGGGTCTGCTGCATGGCCGTAATGTCTTGCACTGCCCCCCCCAGGAAAATGGGTTGTCCCTGTTCGTTCCGGGTCAGCTCGTGGTAATCCTTGAGGTAACGCACTTCGCCGTCGGGCGTAATAATGCGATATTCAGAACTTGGGAGAGATTGACCGGTAAAGATATTTTCAATATTGGTGCGAATACGATCGCGGTCGTCGGGATGCACCCGCTCAAAAAAGGTTTCCGCATTGGGTTGAATTTCACCGGGGGCAAAGCCAAAGATTTGAAATGTTTCTGGAGACCAGTAGGTTTGATCTGCCTGGACATCCCATTCCCAAACGCCAATCTGGGCGATCGCCTGGGCTTGGGCAAGGCGGGCTTGACTCGCGGCGAGGGCTTGGGTGCGTTGCTCGATGAGGTCTTCGAGGTGGGTTTGATAACGGTTGACCTGTTGGGCTAGGTGATTACGGGCGGTCACATCCGTCAAGACAACTAATAGCCGAGAGTGATGGTTTGTTTGTTCGCAGACAGCCGCCAACTCCACTTCTAGAATGTCGCCATTTTTCTTGATGAACTGATAGGCATCATCTTCTACGGAGCCTTGGGTCGTTAAGGTGGGCAGGAGGATTTGTTGGGCTTTCTGGCGGGAAACTGGTGTCAAAAAATCAGTTACATTGCAGCCAATGACTTGCCGCCGTTCATAACCCAGCACCTGCAACCAGCGATCACTAACCGCAAGGATTTGCCCCGTTGCATCCATCGAATGCAACATTGCTGGTGTTTTTTCGTAGTAGTGGATGGCCTGTTGGTTTAATTCGAGGGCGATCGCCTTTTTCTCGGAGATATCAATGATCACCCCATCGAGCCACAGCAAATTTCCCTGGTCATCAAAGACTCCTTGCCCCCGTTCATCGACCCATCGCACTGTACCATCACGATGTTTAAGGCGATATTCAAGGGCGAAGGGTTTTTTCTCCTGCACTTTTCGCTCAATAATCTGGCGCACAAAGGCCTGGTCATTGGGGTGGATTAGGCTCGCATAATGGCGATCGCCCCCTGGGAGAAAGTCCGCAGCAGGATAACCCACCAATTGTTCAATGGTTTCGCTGAAATAAATCCCGTGCCATTCTGCCGTGTTTAAACAGCGGTACACGGTGCCCGGAATATTTTGAATCAACGTTTGGAGGCGATCGCCTTGGAAATCACCTAAAGGTGCAGGCGAAAGTGTCCCCTGGCCATGGCCCAACATCGTCCGTAGGGCAACCCGCAGCGTATGGACCAGCAGCGGCCCCGTCAGTTCAGACCACAAAAAACAATCCAAAACCCCAAGGCGCAACATTTCATCCTGTAGCGCTACCTCATCCGCCAACCCAATCCAAGGCCACCGTTGCAGCACTTCAGCATGGTCAATCAAATAAGGTAGTGGTGCATCGCTGAGATAAAGATCATGGCGGCCCAAACTTTGCAGGGTAGACTCCGTCGTCAAATCAAGCCAAACCAGTTGTAAATCTTCAGCCTGTTCCCCTACCAAAAGCGTTTGCAGCCGTTGGTAAACGCTGATATCCGTTGATAAAACCGCAACACTATAATGAGTAGCAACCATAGGGCGACAGGCACTGTAGCATTTTTAAAAGAAATCTGTTTATCCTGACGAAGGCGAGGCTATGGCTCCATAGCAACCCTTGTTCTCTATCCTAAATGTTTCCCAATAACCGTGGATTATCTTCAGTTTTTTCAACACACAGAACGGCAGCGGGTGAGCGATGGTCAACTGACACCGTTGGTACCGTCTGGTTTGACTCGACCCCTTATGGTGCTGATCCTATCCCAACTCGGCGATTTTGACAGTCTTGAGTATGCTTGGTGGCTCCAAAAAGATGCTGATCTCTGTCGCCGGGTAGATTATGTCGCGGTGGGCATTGGCGATCGCCGTTCTGGTCAAAAATTTTGTGACTATACGGGTTTCCCGGCCGAGAAATTATTCATCGATCCTAAGGCAACGATTCATCAAGAACTGAGCCTATATCGCGGTTTAACCTGGAAAATTCCCGGACTCAACGCGGGCCAAAATGCCTGGGTAAATCTGATGTTGATGTGTGCTGGCATTGGTAGCCCAGGCACCCTCAAGGAAGTTTTGCGGGGTTATACAGGGGATAAAAAAGCACCCCAACTGTTTGCCGATGATGAAGTCGTTAAAGCGGCTCCTTTACCAGCCCTAAAAGGAGAATTTTTTGCGGCGGCTGGGGGGAAGGGTTTTCAGCGGCCCTTAGAATTGGCGACCCTCCGCCTGCGGAATATGGCCGAAGTCCTGGGGAATTGGTCTACCTACGTGCCCGATGCCCAGTATATGACCCAAAGAGGAGCGACATTTTTATTTGATGCCGATGGCACGTTGCAATATCAGCACTGCGACCAAAACATTTTAGGGTTTGCGGCAAATATGAGCCGGCCTTTGACCTTCCTGGAAAATCTTCCTGATGTGCAGCGGGTCACGTAGGTGAATTATCAATTTCGCTTTGCCCCCTACCGCCGTCCCTTTAAAACGCCTCTGCAAACTCACCATGGTTTGTGGACGGTGCGGGAGGGAGTTATTCTGTCGCTCCGGGATGAAATGGGACGGATTACCCAGGGGGAAATTGCACCTTTGCCGTGGTTTGGGACAGAAACCCTTGAGCAGGCGATCGCCTTTTGTGCTGCCTTTGGGGAAAACATTACTGATGGGCAAATTGCGGCGATTCCCGATGCCCTGCCAGCCTGTCAATTCGGTTTTGAGACGGCCCAACTTAATCTTGCCAGTACCGAAAATTTAGCCCCTCTACACCCTATAAAATTCTGTCAGTTAATCCGGCGATCGCCCACCCTGTTCCAAGACCTACAAACTTTACTACAAAAAGGATTTCGCACCTTTAAACTGAAAATTGCCCTGGATACACCCGCAACAGAAATCGCCCTCTGCCAGCAGATCCTGGAAACCTTGCCCGCCGATGGTCGGTTGCGCCTTGATGCCAATGGTGGTTTAACCTTAGAACAAGCGAAACAATGGTTAGATTGGGGGGAATCTCAAGTAAAACTAGACTTTATCGAGCAACCTTTAGCTCCTGGGCATTTTTCAGATTTATTGCAGCTAAACGCAGCATTTCAGACCCAAATCGCCCTGGATGAGTCCGTTTCCCAGATCGCTTCTTTAAAACATTGTTATGGCCAAGGGTGGCGCGGTGTCTTTGTGATCAAATTGGCGATCGCCGGCTTTCCGTCCCGTCTTCAAGATGTCTGTCAAACTAAAAAGCTGGATTTTGTACTCTCTACTGTTTTTGAAACGGCAGTCGGCCAACGGGCACTTTTAAATTTTTCTCAGGATTTTGTCCAGTCCCGACGAGCTTTGGGTATGGGCGGCACCCAGTGGATTTGATGTTACGATGCTGAATATCCGTTTCCAACACCTGTAATGATTATGAATATTGCAGATTTGCATCCGAAATATGTCACAGATTCAAGCGGGAAACAAACAGAAGTCATTTTACCCATCCGAGAATTTGAAGCGCTACTTGAAGAGCTTGAAGACCTTGCCATCGTCATTCAGCGGCAACAAGAAGAAACAACAGAACATCAAGTATTTATCGAAGAATTAAAAGCTGATGGACTCCTACCAAATTAGCTGGAAAGCTTCAGCAAAAAAAGAACTTCGAAAAATTCAACCTCAGATTATTCCAGAAATTATTAAAGCTGTTGAATCTTTAGCGGCTGATCCCTATCCTAATGGTTGTAAAAAAATGGCTGGGATGTCTTCAACTTATCGTATTCGCAAAGGCAATTACCGCATTATTTATTCTGTCTTAAAAAATGCATTAATCATTGAAATTATTCGTGTTGGTCATCGCCAAAATGTTTATGAATAAGTAGAAACGACTCTTTGTTGATAAAAACTTAGGCGATCGCCTCTAGTTCGAGTTCAATCTGGTGGGCTTGGCAAAACTGATAAGATTTCTGCCTGGCCCGCTTCGCCCGTGCAATTTGCAAACGGTATTTGAACCGCCGATTGATATCTGCTTGATTTTTTGTCTTCAATTCATCCTGACGGCGATCGCGTTACAGTTCGTCACAAAAGCTCCCTTTCCGGTAATCCTTTCCATTACGCTGACAAATACTGTTCTTTGATCGACTCTGCTGCCCATGACTGCCCAAATTCCTGCCCACAAGAAAGCGAAAGGTTTACCCCGGGGAAGTGTCCGTCCGGCCAAGGCCCTGTGTAGTGACTGTGGCCTCTGTGACACCCATTTTATCCACTATGTCAAAGAAGCCTGTGCTTTTCTAAACCAGCAGTTTGACAAGCTCGAAACCAAAGTCCATGGCCGCAAGCGGGATCTAGACCAAGAGCAGGAAATGTATTTTGGCGTGCATCAAAAAATGGTGGCTGCCCGGAAAACGGAACCAATCGAAGGGGCGCAATGGACGGGGATTGTCAGTTCCCTCGCCTGCAAAATGCTCGAAGAAAAACTGGTAGAAGGCGTGGTCTGTGTGCAGAGTTCCCCTGATGATCGCTTTCAGCCGATGCCGATCATCGCCACTACCCCAGAGGAAATCCTCGCTGCCCGTGTCAATAAGCCAACCCTCTCGCCCAATTTGACGATCCTAGAGCAGATTGAACAGGGGGAATTTAAGAAATTATTGGTGATCGGTGTGGGTTGCCAGATCCAAGCCCTACGGTCAGTGCAGGATAAATTGGGCCTCGAAAAGCTCTACGTTTTGGGTTTGCCCTGTGTGGATAATGTCACTCGCGCGGGTTTACAGAAATTCCTCGATACCACCAGTCGCTCCCCGGAAACGGTGGTTTACTACGAGTTCATGCAGGATTTTAAGGTGCATTTTAAGCATGAGGATGGTTCGACGGAAACAGTCCCCTTCTTTGGCTTAAAAACCAATCAACTGAAGGATGTGTTTGCACCGTCTTGCATGAGTTGCTTTGACTATACCAACGGTTTAGCGGATCTCGTGGTGGGTTATATGGGCGCTCCCTTCGGTTGGCAGTGGATGGTGGTGCGCAACGAAACAGGCCAGGAAATGTTTGATCTCGTCGCCGATCAAATTGAAATGCAGCCGGTTAGTTCTAAAGGCGATCGCCGCGCCGCTGTGCAAAATAGTATTCCTGCCTACGATAAGGGCGTTACTCTACCAATGTGGGCCGCCAAGCTGATGGGAGTCGTGATCGAAAAGATTGGCCCGAAGGGTTTAGAGTACGCAAAATTTTCCATTGATTCTCACTTTACGCGGAACTATCTCTATACCCGCCGCAATTACCCAGGCAAGCTGGAAGCCCATGTGCCAGAGTTTGCGAAAAAAATCGTCGCCCAGTACGAACTGCCTAAAGACTAGGGGCTATTTCCCCCTCCAGAAGCGGTACCAATTCATTCGGGAATTCTGTTACAGTGAGGGGGATGTTTGGTTTTATAAAGTTTTATGTCAGGTTGGCTAGAGCACAGCGTACAGGTAGAAGTTGACGCCCCCATCGATCTCGTTTGGGAACTCTGGTCAGATCTCGAACAAATGCCCCAGTGGATGAAATGGATTGATTCTGTCGCCATCCTCAAGGACGACCCAGATCTGTCCCGCTGGAAATTGGCCAGTGGCTCCTTTGAATTTACCTGGCTCTCTCGGATCACAAAGGTTGTTAAGCACCAAATTATTCAGTGGGAATCCGTTGATGGCCTGCCGAATCGGGGGGCGATCCGTTTCTATGACCGCCATGGCAAAACGATTGTTCGCCTCAGCATTGCCTATGATATCCCTGGTATTTTGGGACAGGTCATGGACAATCTCTTTTTAGGCCGGGTCGTGGAATCAACCATCCAAGCCGATCTCCACCGTTTTCGGGACTATGTCAAAAATCTTCAGGAACAATCGCCTACCTCTGTCTAGATCCCTGGAGTGTGTCATCAATTCAGCCAGATGTAGCTATGGGTTTTGCAAGAAAGTTGTGATTCGATCTGCAACTTGGTGCTGAGCAGCACAGGATTGGTAGGACATTAGCCGCGATCGCCCACCTGACTTCAAGCAAACATTGGTGCTGCAAGGCCGCCCTCGGCGCACATTTCGGATTACGGTTACAGTGTCGATGTCATTGATGGAGTAGATGAGGGACTGCTGCTGACCTAAACTATTGCGACGAAGAATGCTTAGCTGTGCTGCGGTGCGGTCTATTAAGCAGGCGTAGGGAATTTTTTCTAAAAAGCAATAAACTGCGACCACTATTGATAGTACTAGAAAAAAAGACTTTCGCCCCCTCCTGCCATCAGTACTAATCCTAGGGAAAGTAACGCCGTAATGACAAATACGATTCCTAAGGTTGCTTGGGCCGTACATTCTTCTGGAAATTCGATATGTAGTTGGCGGGGAGTGCTTTTTAGGATGCGCATGGTGGATTTGTCATCTCACTAGGGCTTGGAGATTAGGATTCAATGACAAACCTTAGTTTTCTGTCCCTTTGGGTTCTTCCTGATGGATCACTTTCGCCCGATGCAAAAGGCGATCGCCTTGGCGGTAGCCCGCATTTTGAATCACCACCGCATCCCCTGGGCCGACATCACCGTGATTTTTCACCAATTGATGCTCTTGGGGGTCATAGTCCACAATTTCGCCGACGGTGCCGATGGGAGTCACGTCCCAGCTCGCCAGGAGTTGCTCAAAGGGTTGTGTGAGGGCCACCAGGGTTCTAGCGGGGAACTGGGCATTGTCTTGGGCGGCCTTCGCTGCGGCAGACCATTGCAATAGCCAGGCTTCGAGAATATCCAGGGCTTCCTGTTGCCAGCGTTGCTCATTTTGTGCTTGTTGGCTGTCGAGTTGGGTTTCTAGGCGGGCATATTCGGCCTTGAGGGTTTCTTCCTGCTGGGCCTGGGCTTCGGCTTGGTCGGTTAATTGTTGTTGGAAGTGATCGATTTTATCGGTATATTCCTGCTGCTGGGCTTGGAGATGGTGTTGGAGCTGCTCGATTTCCTCGGCGTGGTTAATGGCCTGGGTTTCTAGTTGGGCGCGGAGGCGATCGCCTTCTGCTTGAAGTGCTTCGAGTTCGGCGGGGTCAATCCCAGTTGCTTGGGTCGTTTTGGGGGTAAATTCTAACGGCTGAATGCCTGTGGGCAGAAACAGAGCCAGAAACTCATCCACCGATTGATCGAAATATTGAGCCAATTTCACCACGGCTTCGACGGGGATGCTATGAATGAGCCCAGCTTGTAGTCGGTAAATTTGCCGCGCTGCGACCCGCGAATAGGCCGCCAGTTGAATGACATCGCTCACATTGGCTTGGGCCATGAGGGTTTGAAGTTGGGCAGCGTGGGGATGGCTCATGGGGAGGGACAGTTTCGTCTGTAGGGATACTCTGGCATTCTCACCCATGGCTGAGAAGGGATGCAGCCTTTTTTATTAAATCGTTAAAAAATCACGATTTTGGGGTGTTTGTCGGGGCATTTTCACTGCGGGACGAGAAAATCTTGATATGCTGTTTCCTTGATGCTTGTCCTGTTGAGAAAAGCGATGAATCTTAAGCGCATTTGGGCGATCGCCAGTAATTGTTTTCGAGAAGTGATTCGCGATCGCATTTTGTATTTTTTGGGGTTTTATGGTCTGGTGTTTGCCCTGGCGGTACGAATCTTACCCGATGTGTCGGCGACGGCAGGGGCGAAGATCGTCGTAGATTTTGGCCTGGGGATGATCGGTATCTTGAGTGTGCTGGTGGCTGTTTTTGTCGGCACAGGCTTGGTCAACAAAGAAATTGAAAAACGCACAATCCTGGTGCTGATCCCCAAACCGATTAGCCGCGCCGAACTGATCGTCGGGAAGCATCTGGGGCTGTCGGCGGTGGTGGCGGTGATGTTAATTGCCATGGGAATTATTTATTTCGCGCTTTTGGCCTGGTCACAAAGTATGATGCCGCTGCTGTGGCAAGGGTCAACGGTGCCGCTGGGGCCAATCTCCCTTTCCCTCGGTTATTTATTTATTGAGCTAATGCTGATCATTGCCGTGGCGATCGCCTTTGGGGTATTCACCAGTTCTCTGTTGGCGACCTTGTTCTCCTTTGGGATTTACCTGATGGGCCACTTCAGCACCGATTTAGTGAAATTAGGGGAATTGAGCCAAAATGCCGGAGTTCAGTGGATCACCGAAAATCTCTATAAAGTTTTGCCGGATTTATCGCGTCTCAATTTCCGTAATGAGGTGGTTTATGGGGTGGTTCCCGATGGCCAAACTCTACTACTCAGTGCGATTTATGGCCTTGTCTACGTGATTTTGCTCCAGGCGATCGCCATCTTTATTTTCAGTCGGCGGCAATTTTAATCAGGTTTGATTCCCCATTACGCCTGCTTCTCCGTTCAAGACTGTAAGCGCCACCCTTTAATTTCCTTCTGGCGAGCCCGGGCGACAACGAGGCAATCATTGTCCACATCCTTGGTGATTGTTGAGCCTGCCGCAATGGTCACATCTTCGCCGATGGTGATGGGCGCAACCAGGACGCTATTGGCTCCGGTTTTACTGCGATCGCCAATCACTGTTTGATGTTTATTCACACCGTCATAGTTCGCTGTGATCGTCCCAGCGCCGATATTGACCTTTGCTCCTAGGGTGGCATCGCCGATATAGGAGAGGTGGGCCATGTTGGTATTGTTGCCGATGGTCGATTTTTTGACCTCCACGAAATTCCCGATCCGGCATTGCTCCCCAACCTTAGCCTGGCCGCGAATGTGCGTATAGGGGCCAATTTGGGTATTCTCCCCCACCTGGCTATCACTCACCACGCTGTAGAGAATTGTTGTATTAGCTTCAATGACGCTATTTTCAATCAAGCTGCCCGGCCCTAGGCGGCAACCAGTCTTGATCAAACTATTGCCCCGCAGATGGGTTTGGGGTTCGATCATCACATCTGGTTCAAGCTGCACGGTGTCGTCAATGGTGACTGTATCGGGCTGGTGGATCATGACCCCGGCCTTCATCCATTTTTCCTTGATGCGGTCTTGCAAAATTTCGTAGGCCGCCGAAAGTTGAAAACGGTCATTAATACCGCTAATTTCCTGGAAATCCGCCACATCCATCGCCATCACTTTATCGCAATGGAGAATAACGTCCGTGAGGTAATATTCCTGCTGATCGTTGTTGGTGGTTAATTTGGGTAGCGCCTCGGCCAACACCTCCCACTTGAAACAGTAGACACCCGCATTGATCCGATTATTCTTGCGCTGGGCATCGTTGCAGTCGCGATGTTCGACGATTTGGGTGACTAGGTTGTCACCATCGCAAAACACACGACCATAACCCATGGGATTCGGCAGTTGGGCTGTTAACAGGGTTGCGTCATTATTATTTTTCTGGTGGGTGCTCACGAGATCTGCAATGGTTTCGGGGCGGAGTAGCGGTACATCGCCGTTGAGAATCACGACATCGCCCGCAAAATCCTTGAGAGGTTCGAGGAGCTGTTGGACAGCGTGACCGGTGCCGAGTTGTTCTGTTTGTTCAACAAATTCTAGGTGGGGCAAATGGGCCAGGGCCGTTTTTACCTCAGCCGCGCGGTAACCAACAATGGTACAAATTCGTTCTGGTTTAATGAGGGCACAACTTTCAATCACCCGTTCCACGAGCGATCGCCCGCCGAGGGGATGAAGGACTTTCGGGAGATCCGACTTCATCCGTGTACCTTTGCCTGCTGCCAAAATTGCTACCGCTACCATTGCCTTTGCTGTGTTCGATTGACTGACATCGTTTCAGTGTGGAGTATATCGTATTGTTTGGGACTTCCGGCATCAGTGCCGGAGAAGATTCTTGTTTACACCCAAAAACCTGGGGGCTGAAGCAGTTACCGGATTAGTGCTAAATTTCTCAAACGTTCTTTTCCAGTGAATTTTTATGTTCCTCGCACCGACCCCAAGCCGCACTGCTCCCTACACCTCAATGCTGATTATCCCCACGGGGATCGGCGCGAAAATTGGTGGCTATGCGGGGGACGGGATTCCCATTGCACGGCTGATGGCCCAGGTGTGCGATCGCCTGATTACTCACCCCAACGTTTTAAACGGGGCGCAACTGTTTTGGCCCATGGCGAATACGTTCTATGTAGAAGGCTATGGCCTCGATCAATTCGCTGCGGGGAACTGGGGGTTACGACCCGTGCGACAAAATAAAGTGGGATTACTCCTCGATCAAGGCATTGAAGCAGAATTAAAAACCCGCCATATCCAGGGGGCCGAAGCTTGCCGCGCGACCTTAGGTTTGCTGATCACAGATTATGTTGTGACGGATGCGCCCTTGAATGTCACCCTCAAAGTTTCGGAAACGGGGGTCAGTTGGGGGACGATTGAAAATGTGGGCAGTTTGTTGCGGGCGGCGGAAAAACTAATTACCCAGGCCAAGGTGGAGGCGATCGCCGTTGTGGCTCGCTTTCCTGACGACGAAGATAGTGAGTTACTCGCCCAGTATCGCCAGGGATCTGGGGTCGATGCCCTCGCGGGTGCTGAAGCAGTGATTTCCCACCTGCTCGTGAAAAAATTTCAGATTCCCTGCGCCCATGCCCCAGCTTTATCGCCTTTACCCATTGAACCGGAACTTTCCCCAAAAGCCGCTGCCGAAGAATTAGGCTATACTTTTTTGCCCTGTATCCTGGCCGGGTTGAGCTACGCGCCCCAATTTGTGACAAAAGGCGATCGCCAAGCCGGAGAGATCTGGGCGGATCAGGTCGATAGCCTAGTGATCCCCGCCAGTGCCTGTGGCGGTAGTGCCGTTTTGAGCCTCGCCCAGACCCAAACATTGATCATTGCTGTAAACGAAAATGACACTGCATTAAGCATTTTTCCAGAATCCGTTGGGATTAAAGCCCGTCGGGTAGACTCATACTTGGAGGCAATTGGGATCATGGTCGCCCACCGTGCCGGATTAGATTTTTCGAGTCTGCGACCCACTGTGCCCCCCCTCAATGCAATCTAGATCGATATTTATTGTGAATCAATCCAACCAACCGCCCTTAGAACCGTTATCCCGCCAACAGGTGCTCCTTCTTATGGGGATCACAGCGCTGTTGCTGTTTATTGTGGGAAATCTCTGGCGGTTAATCGGCAATGTAGAACTTTTGGCCTGGGAATTTTCGGGACTGGCTCTCATCCAGGGGGTGGCGATCGCCTTGGGGATCATTGTCGCCAGCAGTCTCCTCTACGCTGTCTGGGCGGAATACCGTCGCAGTGTCGATACTTACCTTGAATTTGTCCTCAAACCCCTGGCCGTGCCCGATGCCATTTGGTTGGGACTGTTGCCGGGGCTGAGTGAAGAATTTCTGTTTCGGGGGATTATGCTACCGGGCTTGGGCTTGGGATGGGGCGCCCTCTGTTTATCGAGCTTGATTTTTGGGGTACTCCACATCAGCGGCGCCCAGCAATGGTCCTATGCCGTTTGGGCGACGGTAATTGGGTTTATTCTCGGTTACAGTGCGATCGCCACCGGAAATTTACTCGTGCCCGTGATTGCCCACATCGTGACAAACTTCACCTCAAGCCTGATTTGGAAGCTCCGCCACGAAGCACCCTAGCCTTGGGCGGCAAAAATTGAGCAAAAAAATACAGGACTTGCACCCGCCACGCCGTCTTACCTCAGCTTCTGACCTGGAAAATCCAGGGGGGAAGAACAGCTCTCAGCTTTCGTTTCCGAGTACAAGCTCGGTTTACTGCCGCGAGAACTTAATCGGCTTCCCAATTAGCTCAAGCATAGATCAACAAACAATATTGGTAGTCACCAACGCGGTAGGCTTGATCCTGTTAGAAGTCATCTTAAAGGATTTTTTTATCCTTATGCAACCGTACAAAGTTCGGCGATCGCCACCGGACTATCCACCTTGACAGAAAGGGTCAGACGCTCTTTGGGATTGTTTTGTACCCGCTCAATGGTGAAGGCTTTCCCACCATAGATTTGAGTTAAGGCAGCACTGAGATCTGCTTTCACCGCCGCAAACCCTTCATCGGTATTTGGCCCGTTCAGGCGGTCATTGCTGATGTAGAGAAATTCATTGCCCTTGAGGGTAATCTCTGTTTCCTGTTCAAGCAAGCTCCCAAATTTAGCCGCCGACTGGACTAAATCGGCGATCGCCTCGGTATGGGGTTGATTTTCCACGCTACTCCAGCGCCGCTGGGCATAAAGGCCATAGCCCCCTTGGTGCTCCATCATGTAGTTGATTTCGTAGGTGACGAGCATAATCCCTGGGCCATCGGGCACATGGCGGTAGTCCACCACATCAATTAAGGTGCCCCCAATTTTTTCATCCCGGATCCATCCTTGAAAAACGCCAATTAACGATGCCTCATCAAAACCAGCGGGCATTTGGGCCGGGAATTTTACACAAAAACGTTCAATATACACAAGCTTTTTTACTTTTCAGTGACGACTTAGACAATAATTGCTTCGAGCAACATTAAAGCAGATCAAGGCGGACATAAATGGGGTGAGCAACTTTGCCCACCCGATTTTTTCTGAGGAACCTAACGCAGCATTGTGCCGTTTAGTTGATACCAAATCCTTGCTTCAGGAGCCATTGCTTAAAGCTCACTGGGCTGGTAATCCCTGCCTCGATCATCCGACCGTTGCAAGCGTGGGCTGCTTCAATAAAGAGACGGGATTCTTCCACCAAGCGCTGGGACTGTTCAAGGCTGGCGGCTTTGTCTTTATGCTTCAGGGCGGAGAAGAAGAACTGGGCAAATTTCCCCTTCGCAAAGGGATCAAAGAACAGTTCCGTATCGTAGAAATACTTGCGGAACTCAGCACTCACCACTTCCGGATTATCGCTGATATCGATGTTCTGGAATTTCAACAGGGCCTGGGCCGCACTAACCATGGCGGCGATCGCCTTATCCGCCGCCAGTTGAACATCCCCATTTTGCGGATTGTCAAGCAGCACCGTTGCATCAAAGTGGAGGCTTTCTGCGTCAGCCATACTAAAGTCCGTGAGGGTGACCACTTCCCCAGCACATTCACCGACACCAATATCCCCAAGGGTAAATTCACGCGTGTCCGCCCAGTCAGAATAGAACGAAGGATCTTCTTCGTAGCTAGGCACTTCCGTGAAGGGCTGGAGTCGCTCCTTCATTTCCTTACGGCCAATGCGGTTGAAAAATTCCGTAAATTTCTCATTCTCCAGGCGTTCCTGCATGAACGTATCAATGAGAAATTCCACCACATCGGGAATCCGCTTCGAGGGCAAAACCCCCATGGATTTGCCGTAGGTAGAGGCATTATTCGCCCATTCTCCACCGAGTACCAGGTTAAAGTGGGGCACCCGTCGCCGTTGTACCTGACGACTAGAGCCATAGAAACCAATTTCTGCCACCATGTGCTGGGAGCAGGAGTTGAAACAGCCACTAATCTTGACGCGGATATCCTTGACCGCCTGGTCATACTGCCACCCCTTGAGGGCCATGCGACGCCGTAATTCCCCAGCTAAACCGCGAGAACTACCGATCCCCAATTTGCAGGTATCTGTACCCGGGCAAGCGGTAATGTCAATAATCGAATGGGCACCACCACTATGGAGGTTAATCGCCTTGAGATCTGCATAGAGGGCGGGAAGATCTGCTTCATGTACCCAACGGATCAAGATATTCTGCTCAACGGTTGTCCGTACCGTGTCATTGGTATATTTGCGGACGATATCAGCCAGACCCCGGAATTGGGGCGAAGTAGCATCCCCTAGGGGCAAAGAAACCGCAACCGTATAGAAGCCTGCTTGCCGTTGGGGATAGAGGTTTGTGGTTTTCCACTTGGTGAATTCTTCCCCATGGTCGAAGGTTTGATCCGCAGCGACAGGAGCGAGTTTACCTTTTTCTGCGTAGGTTGTCAGGCGATCCACCCAGGCTGTCCAACCGGGATCAGCTTCGAGAGTCGCCCGTTCTTCGGTAACCAGACGTTTAAATTCTTCTAGGCCCAGTTTCTGCACGAGGAACTTGATCCGGGCTTTGTTGCGGTTTTTCTTTTCCCCAAGGCGGGCAAAAACGCGGAAGATGGCCTGGGAGAGGGGAAAAATTTCCTCAAGGGGCACAAAATCTTCAAAGAGCTTGGCGAGGAAGGGTACAGAACCTAAGCCGCCCCCGACATAAACCTTGAATCCTTTAACGATTTCACCATCAATTTCTTTGGTTTTGGCGATAAACCCAAGGTCATGCATGGAAGTCAGACCGCAGGGGTGATCTTCACAACCAGAGAAGGCGATCTTTAGTTTGCGGCCAAAATCCTGGATATCCCGGTGACCGAGGAAAAAGTCCGTTAGTTCCTGGGCATGGCCTGTGACATCAAAGACTTCGTCGTGGCAAACACCAGCGAGGGGACAAGCGGTAACGTTGCGCACGGAGTTACCACAGGCTTCCCGTACCGTAATGCCCACTGCCGCTAAGCGACGGTGCATATCCGGGACATTATCGAGGGAAATGAAGTGAAGTTGGATGTCCTGGCGGGTAGTGATGTGGAGAATGTTGTCGGAATATTCTTCGCAAATGTCAGCGAGAACATCCATTTGTTCGGCGGTCATCCCCCCATAGGGAATTTTGATCCGTTGCATGCCTGGGGCCTGCCATTTGGTATCGGGGCCTTTGGTGAGTTCTGTTTTGGGAAAAGGAATTGCTTTGGCTTTGACCCCATCATTCCGGAAGCCGTTATCGTAACGCTGACCGTAGGCGCCCCGACGAAGACGCAGTTCGGCAAACACTTTTTCGTCGAGTTTGTCCTGGCAGCGGAGGGCCATTTGGTTTTCAAAGGTGTCAATTTCTTCGGCCATCTGGGGCGGAATGCGATCGCCAAGGACCTCTTTCCAAGTTTTGGGAGTTGTCGTCGTGGTCATAGGGTGTTCTTCTTCTGTAGGAGCTAATTCGGATTGGCCTGGAATGGTTTAAGGGTCAGGCCCGCAATATCGATAAAAATTACTCGGATGTACTATGGTGACACAAAATTTCGGTGATCCGAGCAAGTCCGATAAAATCTGTAATTTTGTGGCAGGAAATCATAGGGGCGCAGATTGGGCATTTTGGAAGGGTTTAACGAGCCAGCGGACAAAGCGATAAATGTAGGTAAAGATCACAGGCACGACGATCAGGGTCAAAACGGTGGAGGTACTAAAGCCCCCAATCACGGCGATCGCCATCGGACTCCGGGTCGCACCGTCGGCTCCCAACTCCAGGGCAATGGGCAACATCCCGGCAATGGTCGAGAGGGATGTCATACAGATGGGCCGTAACCGGGAAACCCCAGCTTCGACGAGGGATTTTTTCAGGGTTTTACCTTCCCGTAGGCCAGAGAGGGTAAAGTCCACCAGTAAGATTGCGTTTTTTGTCACCAGACCCATCAACAACACAATGCCAATCAGGGCAAATAAACCCAGTTCCTTTTGGGTAATCATCAGCCCCAACAAAGCCCCGCCAATGGAGAGAGGCAAAGCGGTTAGAATCCCAAAGGGATAGAGGAAGTTGTTGTAAAGCAGCACCAGAATTGCATAGATGCACAGGACAGCCGCCCCCAACGCCGTGAGGAAACGGCTAAAAATATCGCGCATAATTTCTGCGTCGCCCGCGGGTTCAATGGTCACGCCAGAAGGTAGGGGGCTCATCACCGGCAAGGCATTCACGGCAGCAAAGGCATCCCCTAGGGATGTTCCCTCCAGGTTGGCCCCCACTTCCACTTGACGGAAGCGATTAAAGCGGTCAATCTGGGCCGAACCACTACCGAGCTTTAATTCAGCCACAGCAGCTAGGGGGACTAATTCACCGGTGTTACTCGGTACCTGGAGATTTTTCAGGGTTTCAATGTTACTGCGTTGGGCGGGATCGAGTTGAACGCGGATCGGGATTTGGCGATCGCTTAAATTGAACTTAGGCAAATTAAAGTCATTGTCGCCAATTAACGCCAGGGAAGCGGTGCGGGAAATGGCCGCCACAGAAACACCAAGATCGGCAGCCCGTTGGGGATCAGGCTGAATGATCAGTTCGGGTTTAACCAAGCTCGCGCTCGACGAAATGTCCACTAACCCCGACACGCTGCCCATCTGTTGCTCTAGGGTCGTCGCTGTTTCTAGTAGAAGCGGGGCATTTTCACTTTTGAGCACAATGGAGAGATCCTTAGAATTGCCTGTCCCGCCCGTACTTTGGAAGGAGACCCTGGCCCCCGGAATCGTTTGGAAATCACGCCGTAGGGTTTGTTCAAATTCTGCCTGGGAAACCCGTTCCGCTTGGGGTACAAGGTTAACGTAAATGGTGCCGCTGTTGACGTTGGTCGCCGTTGCCAAAACACTACTCACGGCGGGATTGGCCTGGAGGCGATCGCTCACTTCCGTCATCACTTGCTCGCTATCAGCCAGGGTGGCACCGGGGGGCAGATCAAAGGCGATCGTACTAATGCCCGTGTCGCTACTGCTAAAAAGTCCTGTAGGAATAAAGGGGATCAGCTGGAGGCTACCGATAAAAAAGGCTAGGGCAATGAGGAGGGTTGTGAGACGATGGTGCAGTGCCCAGCCAAGCAGATTCCGGTAAAAACCCGGTTGTTTCTGGCCATTAAAAGCCCCCAGTTTTGATTTTAATAGGTAGGCACTCAGCATCGGCGTCATGGTGGTGGCCACCAGGGTCGAGAACATCGTTGAGACGGCGACGGTGACCCCAAAGGGTTGGAAGAATTGCCCTGGCACGCCCCCCATAAAGGCCACGGGCAGAAATACAGCCACAATGGTTGCGGTGGTTGCCACTACGGCGAGGCCAATTTCCCTGGCGCCATCGATGGCAGCCTGGAAAGGTCTTTTGCCCATTTGCAGGTGTTGGTCGATATTTTCAATCATGCAGATCGCATCATCGACTAAGTTACCGATCGCCAGGGCCAAGGCGAGGAGGGTCATCCCGTTCAGGGTATAGTCGAGGGCCTGCATCACAAAGAACGTCGGCACAATGGAGAGGGGCAAGGCGGCAGCGGTAATTAAAGTGGCCCGCCAGTCCTTGAGGAAAAAGCCCACGGTGATCACCGTTAAAATGCAGCCCGCCCACAGGGCCATAATGGTGCCGTCGTAGGAGGCTTGAATTTCTGTGGCGCGGGTAAAAATCAAATCGAAACGGAGATCCTCTGGGAGGGTGGTTTGCAACTCGGCGATCGCCTTTCGGATCCCTTGATCAACGCCGACAACGGTACTCCCAGGACTCCGGAGTACGGAGAATGCCACCACTGGTTCATTGTTGAGGGTCGCTGCCACCCTGGGTTCCCGGAAGCTATCTTCCACGCGGCCCAGGTTTTCTAAAGACACCAGATCTCCGTTAGGTAACGTGATCGGGTATTGCTGCAATTCTTGAATGCTCTCTGCACTACCAAGAGTCCGGACATTTTGCTCATTGCCCCCTAGTTCGAGGCGGCCTCCTGGACGGTTGAGATTAAACTGAGCAATCTGGTCATTAACTTGGGTTGCAGTGATCCCCAAGCTCTGTAACAAATCAGGATCGAGATCGACACGAATCTCCCGGTCAACACCGCCCAGCCGTTGAATTTCGGCCACCCCTTCTACATTGGTGAGTTCTCGACCAATGCGACGATCAATGAGATCACTGAGTTCTTCGACGGTACGCTCCCCAGAGGAGAGGGCATAGGTCATCACGGCACCCCCAGCGAAATCAAGTTTTTGGACAATGGGATCAGTGATGTCCTGGGGTAGAGATGAGCGAATTTGGGCGATCGCATTGCGCACATCATTGGTCGCCTGGTCAGTGTCGGTGCCCAACTCGAAATTCACGACCGTCTGGGAATTGCCATCGGTCACGGTGGAGGTGATTTGATCAATATTGGCGAGGCTCGCGACGGAATCTTCGATTTTCTTGGTGATTTCCGTTTCAATCTCTTCTGGGGCGGCCCCTGGCTGGCTAACGCTCACGGTCACGGCAGAAATATCGATGTTTGGCGTATTATCAATGCCAAGATTCAAAAACGAATAGATCCCCACGATGGTCATAATCATGAAGGCCACGAGGGTCGGCACTGGATTTTTGATGGACCAGGCAGAGAGGTGAAAGGACATACCAGGGGCAACTGTTGCGATTTGTTACAGCTTCTATTCTAGGCACAGTTGTTGGCAATATGGGGGTTAGTTGTTGACCTGGAGTTGGGAGCCCTGCTGATCTTTGTAGACTTCGATGCGGCTTTGAAAGGCTTCCTTGAACTGGGGAATGTGGGTCACAGCGAGGATACAAGCAAAGTCAGCGGCGATCGCATTGATTGCCCCGATTAAGCGGTTACAGCCTTCGGTGTCCTGGGTGCCAAAGCCTTCATCGATGACCAGCATTTGCAAGGTGGTGCCCGAACGGTAGGCTAAGAGTTTTGCAAGGGCGAGGCGGATTGAAAAGTTGATCCGGAATGCTTCCCCCCCGGAATAGGTTTCGTAGGCGCGGGTGCCCCGGGCGTCGGCAATGACAATATCGAGGGTGTCGATCATCTGGGCGGCAGTTTTTTTGCTGCCTTTCTTAGCTTTTTGGGTGAGGAACTGCACATGGAATTGGTGCTCTGTGAGGCGACCGAGGATTTGGTTGGTTTCGGCCTCTAGTTGGGGTAGGGCATTTTCGATCATCAAGGCCTGAATCCCGTTTTTTCCGAAGGCTTGACCGAGTTCGTGGTGAATACGATATTGACGTCGCAGTTCCTTGAGTTCTGTTTTGCTGTTTTTCTGGGCGGTGGCGATCGCCTGGAGATTTTCTAAGGATTGTTGCCGTTGGCCGCGTTGGGTAATTGCTGTTTCTAGGGCTTGGCGACAGGTTTGCAATTGATTCTCTAGGTGGTTAATCTCCCCTTGATCAGCGTGAAGATTGTCTAAATTTTCCTGCAATTGCATAATTTGTTGTTCGAGTTGCGCCAGCTCCGTTTGGGCAACCGTTTGACGTTGGTTTAAATCCTGTAGTTGCGCTTCGAGGCTGGTTTGTTGCCGTTGGGCTTGGCCCAGTTCGAGGTAACGCTGTTGCCAAATTTGCCCCTGCTGGAGTGCTTGGCGGAGTTGTTGGTGGGCGTTGCGGTCGTAGTTGAGGCCGTTTAACTGTTCCTGGAGCTGCGTGAGGCGGACTTGCCAGGGAGATGTTTGTCTATTTTTGTCGAGTTGATGGCGCTGGGTTTCAAGTTCTGCTTCTTGTTGGGGGATTTCCCGTTGGAGGGTGTCCAGGCGTTGGCGCGCTTGGTTTAATTCCACCTCTTTGAGTTCTGCCCAACGGTATTCTTTTTCAGTTTCCCTGGCGATCGCCAATTGGGATTCATCGTATTCCAGGGTCTCTAATTGGTGCTGCACTTCTGCCAATTCTGCCCGCAGATCCTCGGCGTAGGCCTCCAGGCGGAGGGCACGTTCTAGGTTGAGTAATTCCTGTTCTACCTGTTTCAATTCCTTTTCGAGGGCTTGGTTGGTTTCAATGGCCTGCTCCAGACGGATCATCTGTTGGTCATAGCTTTCATAGCTACTCCGGACTTGGTCGAGGGCCGTCAGTTCTTGGTTGTAGTCGCGCAGCAGTTGATCGCAACGTTTAAGCTCATTTTGGAAGGTGAGAATTTCTGCTTCAGTGGCACTGTACTGGGCCTGGGTTTTGGCCATCACATTTTGGTGGTGGTCATGGTCGAGGTTTTGTTCGCAGAGGGGACAAGTCGCCCCCGGTTGTTGCAGCAGGGCAAGTTTTTGTTGGAGCTCCTGGAGTTGCGTTTGACAGTTGCGTTTAGCGTCCTGGAAACGGACTTGTTGGGTTGAAACATCAAGGTGTTGTTGCTGAATCTGATCTAGATGTTTTTTCTGGCGGTCTAGATCGGCCATGGTTTGATCGAGGCGTTGCAATTCCGCCCGCTGTTGGGGAATTTGGGCAATTTTTTCCGCGAGGTTTTGCTGTTGCTGTCGGGATGCGGCCAATTGTAACTTCAGTTTTTCGGCGGCCTGACTAATTTGGTTTTCTAGCTGCTGCCGTTGCTGGAGGAGGGGTTGGGCTTGGTGGTGAGCAGCTTCGAGGCGATTGATCTGGTTGCGGGTGCGCTTTAGTTGGTCTAGGGCAGTGGTCAAGTCGGGGGCGATCGCCAAGGTTTCTTGGACTGCGGCTTGCTGTTGGGTGAGGGTCTGGATTTGTACTTCTAGTTGCTGAATCTGCCGTTGTCCCTCGTTTTCTTCGGCCTGGATCGTTTGCTGAATGGTTTGTTGTTCCTGCTGGAGGTCTTGGTATTGCTGGGATATTTGGTTGAGCTGTTCTTCCTGCTGCTGGAGGGTTTGCCAACGTTGGTATTCGGCTTCGATGGTGTCGGTCTGGTGCAGAATCGCTGTATTTTGCGCTAAATCCTGCTGAATCTGTTGAGCCTGGGTGCTGAGGCGCGTCAGGTCTTGGTGGCGGCGCTGGTACTGTTGCTGGGACGTATCGACTTGGTTTTTCAGGAATTGCCGTTGTTGGGCGATCGCCTGAATTTTTTGGAGCTGATCCTGGAGTTGGTTTTCCCGTTGCTTGCCTTCGCTAATGGTCTGTTCGATGGCGGCAAGTTCTGCTTCTAGCTGCGGTTTTGCCCGGAGTTGTTCAGTTTGAGGCGCGAGGCTTTCTTCGAGAAGATCGGCCTTGAGTTTAAAAGATCTCGCTTTGTCCTTAGCGAGTTGGGCGAGGCTTTCGTAACGGTCAAGCTTGAGGAGATCACTCAAAATCTTTTTGCGGTCTGCGGGCTTGGCCACCATAAATTCATCGGCGTGGCCCTGACGTAAATAGGCGGAATTGATAAACGTGTCGTAGTCTAGTTTGATCTCTTGGTCGATGAGCTCTTGGGTTTCCCGAATCCCCTTACCCGTGATGGTGGTAAAGTCCCCCGTTGGCGATCGCACTTGGAATTGTAAAGTCGCCCCTCGCCCCCGCGATCGCATCCGAATGATTCGATAAACCTGTTGGTGACAAAGTAGCTCAAAATCAACCCGCACATCCATTTCGCCCATGTGGATCACGTCATCGGCACTGCTGGTGCGACTTTTACCCCAGATCACCCAAGTCACCGCTTCTAACAGGGATGATTTCCCGGCTCCATTTGGCCCACAAATACAGGCCGTGTGAAAGCCCGTGAAATCTAGAACAGCATCACGGTAACTGAGGAAATTTTTCAGGGTAAGTTTTAGGGGCGTCATGGGCAGACTGTAGACGACAAACACTAATCCCCATCATATCCCCGTTGTTTCGTCCCCCAACCCCAAAGAATTTTATGGATCTGTCATCTCGCGAGAACCTGACTGCTACCATGGACGCAGAAAAATCGGTGGTAGCCGGAAACGTTTTGCCCTGATTGATGGTCTACAGTTCCAGTCCTCCCTCCCCAATTCCCGATGAAAAAGCTACTCTTTACCGCCTGTTGTGTTTTGCCTTTGGCGATCGCCCCCCAGGTACGGGCCGAAAACCTGACCCACGTCAGCCAACTGCTATCAAGTCGTCAATGTCAGAATTGTCAACTGACCCGGAGCGGCCTTGCCAATGCTCGTTTAGATGGGGCTGACCTGCGGGGGGCGGACTTGCGTCAAGCGAACCTGAGTCGGGCAGATCTGAGCCTTGCGGATCTGCGGGGGGCCAATTTGACGGGAGCTTCCCTGGTGGGGGCCAATTTAGCCGGAGCTGACCTGGAAGGGGCCAATTTAGACGGCGCGGATCTCCGGGAAGCCTATTTAGCCGGGGCGAATTTTACCAATACTTCCCTGCGGACGTTCTACATTGCGCGAGCGGTGGGTTTGTTGGATGCTCCTGTTTCGGCGGAGCAACTTTATCAATGGGGCTTTGTGGAAGGGGAAAATAAAAATTACCGCATGGCGATCGCCTACTATGATGCCGCCGCCAACCAAGAACCCGACAATGGGGCCATTTATCTATCCCGGGCGATCGCCCGCTACCAACTGCGCGATTTTGCCCAGGCCCAACAGGATGCCACCTTTGCCCAAACCCTGTTTACCAGCCAAGGATCGACCGTGGGTGTAGATGCCAGCCAGAGATTACTCGATGAAATTGACCTCGCCCTCAACCCGAAACAAGATTCTGGAAATACTGCTGGTAATATCCTCAGTGCCATTAGCTCCGTGCTGTTGCGTTTCTTCTTTTAAAACTTCTAGGCTGTTCCCAAACTTTTTCGCCATCTCTTTTGCCTCGGCCTAAGAGGTTATTTATAAAGTAAATGAATTTCTTAATTTGTCCCGTTCGACTGAGCTCACGCCGAAGTCTCACGCCGAAGCCTAAATCTCCCCAAATTCGGGGCTGGGGGGCTTCATAAATGGACTCTAAGCTCAATTGCGGTGATTATTCTGGTAGCGGATCCGCGATCCGGCCCACTGGAGCTTATCGCGAATGGTTTGGTAAAACGAATAGGTTTCCCGCAGGATAATGAATTTGCAGTAGCAATGGGCTTTTTGGACATTGACCCACTGGCCCGGCCAAACTGAAGTCGCCAAGGCCCCATCCATCCAGAGCTTGTTGTTCAGGTCGTAGTCTCCGAGGGGCCAGATATCGACATTGGAACGGGCGGGCAAGACAATCGGGCGACTCGACAGACTCAAAGGACAGATGGGCGTTACCACGATCGCCTCTAGGCCAGGGTGCATAATCGGCCCATTCGCAGAAGCAGTGTAACAGGTTGACCCAGTGGAAGTTGCCACCAACAACCCGTCCCCGTGGTACTGATCCACAATGGTGCAATCGACTTCCATTTCAAAGACGGCTGTGGGCATCCGGTCAACGGCAGCGGGTTTGACACACATTTCATTGAGGGCATAGAAGGTTTCGCTGACAATTTCTGGATCTTGGCGATCGCCTTCACAGATTTTGGCCTCTAACATCATCCGGGTTTCCACCGCGTAGGTGTCGTTGCGGAGTCGCTCCCACAGGGCCTGACTATTTTCAAGTTGCTCAAAAGGTTCGGTCAAAAAGCCCAGGTGGCCGCCGACATTCACCGCCAAAATCGGAATATTTTCCTTAGAGAGGTGACGGGCTGCTGCTAAAACGGTGCCATCTCCCCCCAAGACAATGGCGAGATCAATCGGTTCACTGACCGAGGCCAAAAACACAGGGTAAGGATTATCCTTAAAGCCGCTGGGGCCGAGCAAAATCCGACTCCCCTGGGCTTCTAATTCGTGGGCACAGCGTTCGGCCCATTTTTTAGCAAAGGGGTCACCCGCTTTATAGGCAATGATTACTTGATCAAGGTTCACGGCATTTCTAAGATGACTCGGGGCGCACCTGAAAACTTGGTTGGCTTTGCTCGACCCCAGCCGTAAAGGCAGCGGTGGGTCTATCACTACTATAGGTAATTACCCAAAAGGTGGTCGTTTCTGGATAGACATAACTCACTTGGGTGAGGTCGCCTCGGTTCAATTCTAAGCGCCCTTGATCCGCCGTTTGGGTAAGGCTCACCGTAATGCCAGCGGCCTGGAGTGTCGCCACCTGTTGTTGGAGATAATCCTCTAAGGTCAGGGCTTCCGGGCGTTCTTCTTGGACGATGGTGATGCTGTTCAGGCGATCGCCCTCTGCTTGAAAAGCGAGCAATTCTAGGGTTTCAGCATTTTGATTAAGCCACTCAAGGCGATCGCCTTTGTTCCAGGCTTCTAAGGTGGCTGCCAGAGCGGGAAGATCTAAACCTGGATTGCCGCCCACATAGCCCGGTGGAACGTCCAATTGCACCTGTTCCGTAGTGAGGGTTTGCCATTGATTGCTGGGGGTCAGGATTTCGGTTTCTAGGCCAGGGGGATTTGCCCCGCAGCCCCACAGAAAGAGCAGCAATACCCCCAGTCCTAAGCTGCGCCATCGGCATAATTTCATCGTGAACACTGTCCCTTTAGCTGCGTTTTTCTACTGGAATATAGATTTGATTATGCACACCGGTGTAGACCTGGGTCGGTCGAAAAATCCGGTTGACACCCAGTTGTTCTTTCCAGTGGGCGAGCCAACCCGCAACCCTGGCGATCGCAAACAGGGGCGTAAATAGATCGCTCGGAATCCCTAACTTGCGGTAAACCAAGCCCGAATAGAAATCAACGTTGGCGAAAATTCCCTTGTGGCCGTATTTTTCCTCAACGATTTTTTCTAATTCCAGGGCAATCTTGTAGTACGGGTCTTCCCCTTCGAGTTCAAACAGTTCCTCCGCTAACCTCTGGAGGATCACCGCCCGGGGATCTTTAACCTTATAAACCCGGTGGCCGAAGCCCATGATCTTTTGTTTATTCGCGACACAGGTCTCGACATACCCACGAACATTTTCGACGGAGCCAATTTCTTCGAGCATCAAAAGCACTTCTTCGTTCGCCCCTCCATGCAACGGCCCGGCCAAGGTGCCAACGGCAGACGCAATCACCGCGTAGGGATCCGTCAAGGTAGAAGCCGTCACCATCGCCGAAAAAGTGGAAGCATTGATCGTGTGTTCGGCGTGGAGCATCAAGCAAATATCAAAAATCTTCGCCTGGAGATCGTAGGGGCGACGCTCGGTCATCATGTAGAGAAAATTCGCCGCATAGTCAAGGCTATCGTTGGGCTGAACCGGATCATTTCCCTTGCGCATCGAATTGGCCGCCGCAACCATGGTGGGAATTTTAGCTAGTAATCGGACAACGGCGTGGCGAATGTACTCTGGATCATCCAAGGCACGCCGGGAATAAAATAGCCCCAGGGCCGCTGCCGACGTTTGCAGAGAATCCATCGGGTGACCGGTTTCCGGAAAACATTTCATCATGTCCCGGATGCGGTATTTAATCCGACGATGATAGAGAATATCGTTTTTAAAATCTTCAAGTTCCTGGTAGGTCGGCAGTTCACCCCAGATCAGGAGGTAGGCAACTTCGAGGAAAGAACTTTTTTCGGCCAATTCTTGAATCGGGATCCCCCGGTATTCGAGGATGCCATTTTTTCCATCGACGAAGCTAATGCTGGATTGGGCTGCAGGAATTCCTTCTAAGCCGGGTTTAAATTCGCAACCAGTCGTCATACTGTGTACCTTGATTAGATCCTAAAAATAATATTGAGGCTAATTTCTTGATGCCCGTGGCTAACCTAGCCTATCACGGGGATTATGGCAGTAGCCATTTTGGCGAGGTCAACAAAAATAGCTCATTATCGGTGTGGGCTTGGATCCGGGCGGCACCGGAACGAAGGCCAATGATGCCTGCTTTTTTGAGGTTGAGGTGGTGGCCTGTCTGACCAAAGGCGATCGCCTCAGCCCATTCGCCCAAGTCTGGTTGATGGCCCACAAGTACTAATTTTGCATCCGGAGCCGCTTCCCAACGTTCTAGCCAGGCTAAAAACGCTCCCAGGGAACCCCGTGGTGCTAGGCCTTGAAAAACTTGGGGGTGGGGGCCTAGTTCTGCGGCGGCCAAAATTTCTGCGGTTTGTCTGGCCCGTAACAAAGGACTGGTTAAAATCCCCTCAAAGTGGAGACCAAGCTCCTGTAATCGTTGGGCCACAAGTTTTGTTCGGGTTTCGCCTTTGGTCGTCAAAGGGCGATCGCCATCCTCTGCATAATCAGCCCGGTCAGCGGCGATGCCATGGCGAAAAAAATATAATTCCATTACTTTTCCTCCTGGGAGATGATGGTGCTGGAACACGCAGCAGCCATTTTCTATTCTTAACGACAATGGCCAGCAATGGGCCAAGCTTGCCCTGATCCCAGGGTGCCACACCCCAAAAACAATTCCCCACACAACCTCTGGTTACGGTGCATGGGGAAATGAGAACAATCTTAGATGTGAGGTAAATTCCTGAGGCGATCGCCCAGAATTTTTTACTTAAGCGTCAGATTCGATGTAGTTAAACAGAAGTCCCATCGCCAAAGCCGGGAAAACAACACCCGCCAAGGGGACAAGGATTACAGGCAGAAAAGAAGCTGCGTAGGCGCCGTTCATATTAAATCTTTCCTAAATGCTATTAACAAACTGGTTTTCACAATACCTTGGATATTACTGCCAGAGGTCTTGGGAGGGAACAGACATTACGATTCTTAACATAAATGGCCGAAATTCCCAGGACTTGCCCTAAATGTTGCCAAATACTAAGAAAGCCAGTAAATCTAGCAATATCTCTTATAATCCGTAACAAGTGTTTATCTGAACTTAAATTGTAAGTTTGTTTTGAGAGGAGCTTAAACATTAAATGGACATTATTCAACATGGTGGAGATCCTCAAGTAGGAAACCTCGCGACTCCGATTAATGCTTCTGCATTTAGTAAAGCTTTCATTAATAATCTACCGGGTTATCGTCAAGGACTTTCGGCACAGCGCCGTGGTCTAGAAATTGGCATGGCCCATGGTTATTTCCTCTATGGCCCCTTTGCTCTCCTCGGCCCGCTGCGGAATGCAGACTTTGCTGGAGTTGCTGGCCTATTAGGAACCGTTGGCTTGATTTCCCTGTTGACCCTTGCCCTTTCCCTCTACGGAAGTGTCGGCGTCAGCACACCCACCGCAACCCTAACCACGCCCAATCCTCCTGAAAATCTAGGAACCAAAGAAGGCTGGAGCGAGTTTGCGGCTGGCTTCTTGATTGGCGGCTGTGGTGGTGCCCTGGTTGCCTATGGTCTCTGTATTGCCTTACCGATGATGTACACCATCTAGGGATTGGTTGATAAGTTTTTATACAAGGTGTTCTGTAGGATAATCTAATGTTCTATTTGGTTATTCGACGGCCGCCACAATATATGACTTTAAAAATTACAAATTAGTAGATCTGGTCAATTGAGTTTGTTGTTTGTAAAGCCCGGTGAAAATTCACTGGGTTTTTTTGTGTCTGACAGAATTCAATGCTTAAAATTTAAGGGGCTTAAGGAAAAACACGGCTGGGTGCATTGACGCGGCTCAAAGGCCAGTTAGTTTCGGTGGCGATCGCCCTTGGTTTATCCTAGAGCCTAAAAGATACGCACAATTTTTGGAATAATTTTTAAAATGATATCTCAACCCAAAAGCTTGCAATGGTGGCAAAAACTGGGGGTGTGGCTCGCAACGGTATTGTTTACCTTTGGGAGTTTTGTTTCGGCAGCCCAGGCCACTGGTGTTTATGATGTGCCCTACGCCACGGGGGATCAACCGATCTGGATTGTGGATCAAGCAGAAGCAATTAGTCGTGCCAACGAAGGGCGTTTAAATCGAGAGCTCAGCGAGTTAGCGGAAACAACGGGCAAGGGTCTGCATTTTGTCGCGATTCGTCGCCTTGATTATGGTCAGACCATGGAAGAATTTACCGACAAGGTCTTTGCCAAGTGGTTTCCGACACCGGAAGCGGGGGCCGATGAAATCGTGGTGGCGATGGATGTGCTGACGAATAATGTGGCGATCGCCCTGGGAAATAATATCCAGGAGTTGATTCCACCGGAGACAGCCGACAGTATTACCGGAGAAACGATCGGTTACCCTCTGCGCAGCAGTTCCTATAACCAAGCCTTCCTGGATGCTGAGGCCCGCATTGGCACCATTTTGAATGGGGAAGCAGATCCTGGCCCCCCAGACATTGCCGAAATTAACATCGAAAGCACTTTCACCAAGGCTGAAGACACAAAAACAACCAGTTCAACCATTTGGGTTGTGGTGTTGCTTCTCTTAGCGACAATCATTCCCATGGCTACTTACTGGTGGTACGTGCGCTAGGGATTAACTTTTGCCAGGATTAAGCCAAATCATTTCCCAGGTGATGTAGGTGCCGACTGGACTCCACAGCAAAAAAGGCAACAGAAGCCAAAAACTGATTTTTGAGACGGGAAAAACGGCGATCGCCAACAATAAACCCACTACGAAGCCCGCAGCTCCAATGATGGTTCCCACCGTTAGGCTGCGGGTTTTGCACATCACAGGGGTATAGGCCAAGATCACCAACTCCAACAGACCATAGCCCGCCATCAACAGCCAAGTGCGAAACCCCTGGGGATCTGCATGCCAAACATAGTTAGCGGAAATAATCCCACAGATAAAAATACTCGTCCACACCACCGGGATAATGCCTTCAAAGGTGAGCCAGGCCGGGCGGCGCAATTGGAAAAACCAGCGTTGATCGGCGCGAATCGCTCGGTTGAGCAACACCCCAAGGGCGATCGCCACCAAGGTGATCAATAATCCCGTTCCCAGCATTTCTCTGTCCCCCAGAATTTCAACCCAATTCTATACTGGTAACAGAAGCCCCCCAGATTATTTCTAACGATCCAAAGAGCCATGACCTTCTCGCCCCAACTAATGCGCGCCGTCGAAACCCTCCAATATCGAGCGACTGTCGGGGAAGTGGCGACCCAGGCTGGCCTAGAACTCAATGTGGCCCAAAACGGTCTTTATAATCTCGCAGCCGATGCCGGTGGGCACCTCCAGGTGGCAGAAACGGGGGATGTTGTCTTTGAGTTTCCCAAAAACTTTCGGACAATCCTCCGCAATAAGTATTTTAAAATTCGGCTCCAGGAATGGCTCGATAAAACCTGGCGAGTTGTCTTTTTCCTGATTCGGATCTCCTTCGGTATCGCCTTGATTCTTTCGATTCTTTTGATGACGATCGCCATTCTGGCTCTAGTGACAGCCGCTAGTAGTCAGGACAATAACAATTCCTCCCGCCGTCGTAGTTCTTCTTTTAATCTACCCTGGCTCGTTTGGTGGGGGCCTAATCCGTTTCGTGTCTTTAGCCCCAACTACTACGGCCCCCGACGCTATGGTTCTGCAACATCTTTAAAAAACACGACGAGCAACATCGAGAAGGGGGGAATGAATTTCCTCGAAGCCGTTTTTTCGTTTCTATTCGGCGATGGTGATCCCAATCCAAACCTGGAGGAACGTCGCTGGCAAACCATCGGTCAAGTCATCCAAAACAACGATGGAGCCGTGATCGCCGAACAACTTTCCCCCTATTTCGATAAGCTATCATCCACGGAACAGACGGAAGAAAGTTATATGTTACCGGTCTTGGCCCGGTTCAATGGCTACCCGGAAGTGTCCCCCACGGGAGACTTAGTTTATTATTTCCCAGAACTCCAGGTCAAAGCCCAGGAACGCCGTCAGAAATCTGTCCCCAACTATTTAGAAGAACAGCGCTGGACATTTACCCTTGCCCCTACAGGTCAGAAATTTTTGGCGATCGCCCTTGGGGGCGTCAATTTAGTCTTGGCCCTGATGCTAGGGGTTTTATTGCAAGATTCAGCCCTGGTGGCCGAACTTGGCGGCTTGGTGGGTCTTGCCCAGGCCCTTTATCCCCTCTTGTTCGCCTATGCGATCGCCTTTTTGGCGGTTCCCCTCGGTCGCTACTTTTGGCTCCAGCGCCGCAACCAAACCATCGAAAATCGCAACGCCCAGCGGCAAGAACGGGCGGCCCTACTCAACACTGGCGAACCTGAACTGCAACAAAAACTAGCCTATGCCCAGCGATTTGCAACCCAGAAAATTCTCACCGGCGAAACCATCACCTATGGCACTGATCAAGATCTTCTCGATCAACAACTGCAAGGGCGTGATGACCTCGCCAAAGATTGGGAACGACGCCTAGAAGAAGGTCAATAAAGCTTGTTTAGTCTACGCGAATTGGAATGTAAGCCCGATTATTAGAACCACTGACCTCAGAGATGGTGTTATTCTCATCCACGATGATCCCAAGCCAGTAATTTTGACCAGGATTCAGATTACTCGGAATCGTGACTGGAATTGTCGTCGTATAAACGTCCGCCGGATGGATCGACCCAAACGACCCACCGCCAATGCGGGTATCACCATAACTAATATAGTCATTGGTTGAAATGTAGATCCCATAGGAAACATTATTATGGGTCTGCTTACCATTATTCTCAATCGTAAATTCAGGACGAACTGTACTGCCACGATTGACGCGATAGCCCGGCTCCCCCGCAATCGTAATCCCACTTAAGGTAGCTGTATTCGCCGCATTACGAATCCTTACCCGCCCATGACTTGAATACTCACCACTTGCACCCGTTCTGCGCCAGTGGGATGCAGAAACATCATTAAACGTAGAATTTTGACTGCCGTAAAGAACACGGGAACCATGGGAAGCATCTTCCCCAAAATAAGTACGTGCCGTGGCACCATTGGTATGGTGATGCCGCCAAGAGTCTCCCATCACGTTATATTCCCAGTTGACATGCATCAAGCCGAGGTAATGCCCCGCTTCATGGTTAATTACTGCATCAATCGGCAAACGAGACCCTGTGTAGACCGTATTAGAGCTCTTATTCTGGGAAGTCGTCCAAGAGCGGCCCGATGAATCAAGGACAATATCCACTTCATCTAAACCATAGTGCCAACCAAATAACCAGTAGCAGTGGTACCGCATCTGGGCGACCCCAGGCGGAGAAATACTACTCGCGTAAATCTCATTTTGGCCATTGCCACTGCCAACTCCTCCTGTTTCCGTTGTTGTGTTGATCACAAAGGGAGATGGATTGGTATTTGTCGCATTAATGCCCCGCTCCACCGATTGCAGTAAACTACCGGGCGGAAAACTAATGGTATTGATACGGGCTGTTGTCGAATTGCCACTCCACCGTAATTTCTTACCGCTATCACCATTACACTCCAGCCAAGAAGCTGCCTGGGCGGGTTTTGGCAGGATAAAACAAGCAGAGATAATGACTGAGGCCGCAAGTAAATAGGGATTAAACAAGTTGAACTTCATAGCAAAAGTCCCTGTAATAATTGGTTGTGATTCTGGCTGAATTAGGGGTTTATCCGTCTTAAGTCGGGTCTTAGCTCAGGTGAAATGGGTTGCGGTGAAAGGTCTCTCAAATTAGGCGAAAGATCACGAATTTGTCCTTCTCCTTCCCGAGCCTGCACATCATTTTTTTCTTCTTCGGTAATCTGATCCGGAACTGTGACAGCTCTGACTTCTTCTAACCTTGGATCCGCCACATTGAATGGTTTGTTCGGATCCGCCGATGGGATTGAAGACTGAGGCGGTTGTACCCGGTTGTTCCACTGGCGCACAGCTTCAAAAAAAGCAGACAAACTGAGGGGCGGCCCAAAGGTTTCTATGGGAGCTGCTTCAGGAGAATCGAAATTATCACCAGCTGCCACTGCCGCCTGAAAACCATAACCCACCCGATAAGCCGCAGGTGCTTCTGTTTCGTAGCGTCGTTGTAGCTCGGCAATGCTTTGACCCGTTCTCTGGCTTTCTTGCTGAATAATTCTTTGGGTTTCTGGTTGTTTTAATAACAGCTCAAAAGAAGGCCTTGGTAATTCGATCACATTGAGATCAAAGCGGGGTTTCCCCCCAATCCTTAGTCTTTCTGTCGCTTCAACCACGGGAATTCCCCAACCATTAAACACACGATTGTCTACAACCCTAAAGCGACCGTCAACACAATTTACCAAGGGACATTCCGTTACGGCGTCTCCGGTTAGAAATAAAATATCTGCCTGGTTGCGAGCAAATATCGGTGCAGTAGTCTCCATGTAGATGCCACCACTGCCATCGGCGCCACCGGGCACTCGCAAGGTAATCGTTTCCCCTGGCGTTCTGCCCCGTAAGGTTTCACGAATTTTGTAAGTTACAAAAGTATGGGGTAATCCTTGGGGTTGTTCCCGTGTGGGTTGAGAGTTGCGATATTGAATGTCAATAACTTCGCCGAAAATGATTAGATCTGACTCGCCGACGAGAAATTCAAGCCCAGATGTTTTGGTAGAGGCCGGGTCATTTTGCAAATTAGTCGGACTGTGGGCAAGACTAGACTGCATAGGAGAAATACAGCACAATCCTAAGGTTATTAGTTTGAGAAAAGTCAGCCTTAAATAATTTTTCATGTATTTAAACAGACCTCCAATAAATTTAATAGCGTAGAATCAGATTTTGAAATCAATTAAAAAGTCATTGCTTACTTGGATTTAATACATTAAAATTTTCTTTTGCAATTCGTTTTTTTTTGAAAATTAAGCAATAAAAGAATTGTGTTTATCTGCTTCAACTTTGACAAATCCCAACAACGAATTTCGTCTTTAGAATTTACTTGGAATTCTCGACAAAAATCCTTTATAAAAGCTTTAAGCAAACGATTCTTTATTTTCGACGAAAGTATTTTACATATTTAATATGGATTTTAAAGCATGAATTTAAAGGATTCAAAGATACGATCAGTGCCGCAACAAAAAACAAAACAAATTCAAATAAATTTAGAGTAAAAATAATTGCAATCAGTTTTGATGAAGTTGTTTTTACAAAACGATCTATGATCTATATCTAAAGAAATATTTTATATTCTTAAATCACTATTAAATTGACAATGACCACTGATGCTTCACAAAAAATCAAGAAGTTGCTTATAAAGTCAATTAATCCCACTGATCACAAAAAAATGCCCCAAAGCTAGGGGCAAATTGGAATTTCATCTATCCGGCGATCGCCATAATCGCCATAATCGCTAGAGATCTCGGTGGGTAAAAGACTTGGCATCGGGGCCACTATAAGTCGCGGCGATTTGACCATTGCCGACGAGATGATATTTGTAGGTCACAAGTCCTTCTAAACCCACGGGGCCACGGGGCGGCAGGGTTTGGGTACTGATGCCTACTTCTGCACCGAAGCCGTAACGGAAACCATCGGCAAACCGGGTCGAGCAATTATGGTAAACGCCCGCTGCTTTCACTTCATTGAGGAAAATCTGGGCCGTGGCCGCATCTTCTGTGATAATCCCGTCGGTATGCTTGGAGCCATAGGTATTGATGTGGGCGATCGCCGCTTCGACATCGGGCACAATTTTAATTGCTAGCACTAAATCACTGTATTCTGTGCGCCAATCTTCTGCCGTCGCAGGTTGGACAGGAATAATTTTTTGGGTTGCCGCATCGCCGCGCAAAGTGACCTGTTTCGCCGTTAAAGCTGCGGCGATCTGGGGTAAAAATTCCGGGGCAATTTTTTCGTGAATTAACAGTGTTTCCACCGCATTACAAGCCGCCGGATACTGGGTTTTCGCATCGACGACAATCGGAATAGTTTTGCTTAAATCTGCCGCCACATCAACATATAGGTGACAAATGCCGTCGGCATGGCCCAGCACGGGGATATTCGTATTTTGCTGCACATATTGCACAAAGGCATTGGAACCGCGCGGGATGATCAAATCCACATATTGATCGAGGGACAGGAGGGTTTTAATTTCTTCGCGGGTGGTCAGGAGGGTGACAGCCTGGGGGGAAACAGCCGTGTCCTGGAGGGCGGTTTGGATGATTTCTGTCAACACAGTGCAGGATTGGATCGCTTCTTTGCCCCCTTTGAGAATCACACCATTACCCGATTTAATTGCGAGGCTGGTGATCTGAATTAGGGCTTCCGGGCGGGCTTCAAAAATAATCCCTAAAACCCCCAGGGGACAAGTGACCCGCTTCAGCACTAAATCTTGATCTAATTCTCGGTGTAGCTGGAGATGGCCGACGGGATCGGGGAGATTAATCACGTCATGGATACCGGCGATCGCCCCTTGTAATTTGCTCTCTCCCAACTTCAGACGGGCATAGAGGGCTGGCGCAATCCCCTTTCGCTGGGCCGCTTCACAATCTGCCTGGTTTGCCGCGACGATCTTCGCCTGATTAGCAGCGAGGGCCTGGGCCACTTTTGCCAAAGCATCATTGCGCTGGGCCAGGCTTAAGGTGCCTAGTTTTTGAGCCGCCGCCCGCGTTTGTTGCGCCAAATCAATTAGCTGAGTTGCCATGATTCCCTCCAAATTTATCCAGTCCTATGGTTCTATTTAACATCACCCGTAGCCCGACCCAACAACGAAAAAAGCCCATCAAAATAGGCTTTTCTGTGATGAATCTGCGGTTTTGAGAAGGTTAATTTAAACGCGGGTTCCTTCTACGGCGGCCCGGTAGGGTTCTACATCTTCGCTGTAGTCGATGGGCAGTACCGCACAGACGTTGGGATGGGGACGGGGAATAATCACCCAGGATTCTAAAACGCCACCATGGGCTTTCTCAACGGCTTCAATACCCGCCGCCATTGCCGTTTTGACTTCCGAAACGTCGCCACGAATGTTGATATTGAAGCGTGCACTACCAACCCGAATGTAACCCACCAGGGTTACACGACCGGCTTTAACCATCGCATCGGCAGCGGCAAGTACTCCGGGAAAGCCTTTTGTTTCAAGTGATCCAACCGCAGCTTGAGCGGGCATAGGGGGTCTCCTTTATCTTTGTGATTAGTAAAACTTATTCATATTTGGTTCTTCACCCAAGCACATATTATTCTCTAAACTGGGCAAAACACCAAGATCTTCGCTGCACTAGGAGCGAAATTTGAGGGAGGCCTGGGTATATTCCAGGGGTAAAATCCCGACAACATTATCGGGGGGATTGGGCACGGTGTAATGGCTCATCACTTGACCACCGACAGTTTCCTCGGCGGCCCGTAGACCGGCTTCCATGGCAGGGCGCACTTCTGAGGTACGACCCCGAATGACAACGATAAAATTACCTCTTTCGGCTTTGTCAAAAAACACAATGGTGACACGGCCCGCTTTGACCATGGCATCAGCGGCGGCAAGGACGGCGGGAAAACCTAGGGTTTCGATGACTCCCACGGCTTCTTGCATAATCTCGACTCCTGGGGGCAAGGGATAGGGCTATATTCTCCCACATTGGTTCCCTTCTGCTATAGGAAATTTTTTGGAATGGTCTTGACTGGTTCTTTACTGCCACTGCCCCCGGAGATTTTGGGTTATCCCCAGGCGACAACACCGGAGATCGAGCGGCGGCGATCGCATTTGAAACAGTGGGGCATTGAGACGATGGTTGCAGTGGGGCCAAAAAACCTCGGTACTTTACCGATTCTGGGGTTGGGTTACGTGGGGGTTGTGGTCATGGTGCTTTGGCGGGGGCAGCCCCGTGCGCTGAAAATTCGCCGTTTGGATAGTAACCACGACAGCTTATTATCGGAAATTGATTGTTTAGCAAAGGCCAATCAGATCGGCATTGGCCCCCGTTTGCTCAAAGGATCAGCGGATTTTCTCTTAATGGAATTTGTGGCAGGGCGATCGCTCCTGGCTTGGTTGCAGGCCCACCAAGGTCAAGTACATCAAACCTTGAGGCGGACGGTGATGGAAAATATCCTCTCCCAAGCCTTTGCCCTCGATCAGGTGGGGTTAGATCGCGGGGACATGGGGCGTTTGACCCAGGATGTGATTGTTAATGCTCAATGCCAGCCCGTGCTCTTGGATTTTAGTGGTGCTAGCCTGAACCGCCGCCCCCAAAACCTAACCAGTGCGCTCCAGGGACTGCTGTGGGGGAGTGCGTTGGCGGAGTATTTTGCCCCGGATTTTCCGGCGAATCAGCGACAAAGATTAATGCCGCACCTGAGACTTTACAAACAAAAACCCCATTTTGAACAGTTTCAAGCGATTATGGCGGCCCTAGGCTGCAAACAACGGTAATAATCAGCCCTGGGACGAAAAATTTTTGGCATACTCAGGGGACAGCCTGTTGCAGTTGGGGCCTTTGGTATGACTTCCCGTTCTCTTTCTCCCGAATCGCGCCTTGCGCCACAAACCACGACGACTTTTGATGTCCGGGGGATGCGTTGTGCGGGTTGTGTCAAGGCCGTAGAACGCCAGTTAACGCAGCAGTCTGGGGTGCTCTCGGCGGTGGTAAATTTGATTACGGAGGTGGCGGTGGTTACCTATGAGCCAGAAAAAATTCAACCAGAGGCGATCGCCAACCGTTTATCCCAAGCAGGCTTTCCTAGCGAACCCCGAACCACAGAAGTCGAAACCTTTAACCAATACCAAGAAAAACGCGCCCAATCCCAGCGGGAACAATATTGGCGTTTGGGGGCGGCGATTGTCTTGCTCCTCGCGTCGAGCTTAGGCCATTTGCATCACCTGACGGGCCTGAAAATTCCCCTGCTTCATTTGATGGGTGTCCATTGGGCGATCGCCACCTTGGCCTTATTTATTCCGGGGTTACCGATTTTGCGGGACGGTTGGACGGGGCTGATTAAAGGCCATGCCAATATGAATACTCTGGTGGGTCTCGGAACATTGAGCGCCTACCTGACAAGCTGTGTGGCTTGGCTGATGCCCCAGTTGGGTTGGGAATGTTTCTTTGATGAACCCGTGATGTTACTGGGTTTTATCTTCCTTGGCCGCACCCTCGAAGGTAATGCCAGACTCAAGGCGATCGCCGCCCTCGAATCCCTCCTCGCTCTGCAACCCCAGGGGGCGCGCCTGATGGGTCGAGAACAAAAGGGCGAAACCGAAGAAATTACAATTCCCGTGGCCCAGGTACAGATTGGCGAATGGGTGCGCATTTTACCCGGCGAAAAAATTCCCGTGGATGGAGCGATTATTCGTGGTGAAACCACTGTGGATGAATCGATGTTGACGGGGGAAGCGCTGCCCCAGGAAAAAACGGTCGGCGCATCGGTGAAGGCAGGCACCCTCAATCAACTGGGGGTGATCATTGTGCAAGCCACCCAAACGGCCCAAAATACGATGCTTGCCCAGATTATCCGCACCGTAGAAGCGGCCCAGACCCGCAAAGCACCCGTGCAAAAAATGGCGGATACCATTGCGGGATATTTTGCCTATGGGGTGATGGCTTTGGCAGTGTTAGTCTTTTTATTTTGGGAGCTGATCGGCAGCCAACTCTGGTTAGACCCAGGGGCGACGAACCCAGAAATCTTAAGCCTGAAATTGGCGATCGCCGTTTTGGTGGTGGCCTGTCCCTGTGCCTTGGGGTTAGCGACGCCCACAGCTCTCCTAGTGGGGACAAGTCTTGGGGCTGAGCAGGGCATTTTGATCAAAGGGGGAGATATCCTCGAACGCCTCAATCAACTGACCACCGTTGTTTTCGATAAAACAGGCACCCTCACCCAGGGCAAACCGCAGATTGTCGAGTGGGTTAGCTTTGCCCCTTGGTCGCAAGATTCCCTGCTGCAATGGGCCGCGAGCCTGGAACAGCGCAGCACCCATCCCTATGGCCAAGCCTTTGTAGCGATCGCCCAACAGCAAAACCGAGAACTCTTTGCCCCCGATCAGGTTGAAACCGCTTTGGGTAAAGGCATTGTCGGTCAAGTGAAGGGCCAGTCGGTACATATTGGCAACCAAACCTGGCTTGAGACCGCCCAAATTATAATCCCGGAAGCCTGCCATCACCATCTCGAAACCTGGTCAGCCGCGGGCAAAACCACCATTTTTATTGCCATCGATCACCAGGTAGCTGGTTTAGTGGCGATCGCCGATCCAATTCGTCCCGATGCCGCCGCTCTAATCGAAAATCTACGCGCCAGAAATTTAGAGGTAATCCTCCTCAGTGGCGATCAAGCACCCGCCGTCAAAAATCTTGCTCAAACTCTCCAGCTTGATCATTATCAAGGTGCCCTTTCCCCCATCGAAAAAGCCGCCGCACTCCGCACCCTCCAGGCTCAACAAAAAGTAGTCGCGATGATCGGTGATGGCATTAACGACGCGCCAGCCCTCGCCACCGCCGATATTGGCATTTCTCTCCAGGGGAGTACTGACGTTGCCCTCGCCACCGCCGACATTATCCTCATGGGCGATCGCCTGATGGATTTTGCCCAAACCCTCCATCTGAGCCAAGCGACCGTCAAAGTGATCCGCCAAAATTTAATCTGGGCCTTTGGCTATAACCTCATCGCAATTCCCCTCGCCGCAGGGATTCTCTTGCCGCAATTTAACTTCACCCTCAGTCCCGCTGTGGCCGCAGGCTTAATGGCCATGAGTTCTGTATTAGTTGTGACGAATTCCCTCACCTTGAAAAAATCGTTCCAAAAAACAAATCAAAATCCCCAATAAAGTTTCACATCAATATTTTTAAACCACTGGACTCGCCTCTGAATATTCATTCCATAATGAATGCGGTATCAAATAGAATTAAATATTTATCATGCTTAAAATGCTGGCTTTAGCCTTCTTTGGAATTACCACTTCCATGACTTTCCCAACCATTGCTAAAGCGCTACCCGATCAAAAAATCAATCAATATTTAGCAGAACACTACACCCAATACCAAACACGAGAAAATTTCTCTGGAATTCAATTATCCGTTAAAGTTAACGAAGCCCCAACCCAAACCTACGTTATCGGTCGGGAAAGTCATGACCCCAACAGTGCGCCCATTACAGCCGAGAGTCTCTTTCACATCGGCAGCATCACGAAATCTTTTACGGCGGCTTTACTACTTCAAAACGACCGTAACCAAGCCCTTGATCTAAATGCTGACTTTACCCAATATTTACCTGAATATTCCCACTGGTCTGGTATTACAACCATGCAGCTTTTGAATATGACATCTGGCTTGCCAAATTATCGGAAAGTCGGCGTAAAACCCTGCCTCTTTTAGAGCGGGGATATAAGCCGAGTGACGACTCGACTGAGCTCGCCGAAGTCTGACCAAAGGAAAGAAGCAAGCTACACCTTTTATTTTATTTTAAAATATCCAGCATAAACATTGGAATGATCGAACTAATGCTGATTCTTGAGTTTAAAGTTAAGGGTAAACCTGCTCAATACAGCGCCATTGACGAGGCTATTCGGACAACTCAGTTCATCCGGAATAAGTCTATCCGCTATTGGATGGATAACCCCAATGTCACGAAGTACGACCTCAATAAACAATGCGCAGTATTGGCTAAGGAGTTTCCTTTTGCCAATGACTTAAACTCTCAGGCTAGACAATCTGCCGCTGAACGGGCTTGGTCAGCCATTAGTCGTTTCTACGAAGCCGTTCGGCTGAGCGCTCACGTCGAAGCCTGCAAGAAGAAAGTTTTAGGCAAAAAGGGTTATCCCCAATTCCAAAAGAACTGTCGCTCTGTGGAATATAAAACCTCAGGCTGGAAGTTAGAGGACAATCGTAA